>NZ_JBHTST010000003.1:0-133399 GCF_042794995.1 Streptomyces sp. NPDC056503 | reverse complement strand
ACCCCGAAGGGCTTCATCGTTCGACTTGCATGTGTTAAGCACGCCGCCAGCGTTCGTCCTGAGCCAGGATCAAACTCTCCGTGAATGTTTACCCGTAATCGGGTGACACTCGCGTTGAGCGGGACGGTCAAGCCGGAATATGGCCGACCGTCCACAGCGTCCTCGCTGTGTTTTGTTTCAAAGGAACCTCGACCAACCGAAACCGGCTGGACGGGGTATCAACTAATCTGGCGTTGATTTTTGGCACGCTGTTGAGTTCTCAAGGTGCGGACGCTTCCTTCGTTCCTGTTTCCAGGCCCTCCGGGCGCTTCCTTCGTTTCCGACTCTATCAGATCTTTCCGATCCGATTTCCTCGGTGCTTTCCGGTCCTGAGTTTCAATTCCTCGGGGCCTTCCGGCGCTTTCCGACTTTATCAGATGATCTGAGTCGGATTTCCCACCTCCCGTTCGGCCGTCCGGGCGCACTGCGGCGCTGGGGCTTCCCGTTCTGGTGGAGCCGTAAACGTACTGGAGCGGGGCGCCCCGATGCAAATCGAGGCGCCCCGCTCCGTTACCGCGCTGGTCAGGCCCTTCGGGCTCAGACCTCGACGACGACCGGGAGGATCATCGGGCGGCGGCGGTAGGTGTCGGAGACCCACTTGCCGACGATGCGGCGGATCAGCTGCTGGAGCTGGTGGGGCTCGACGACGCCGTCCTGGGCGGACTTGTTCAGCGCCTGCTCGATCTTCGGCAGCACCGCGTCGAAGGCGGAGTCGTCGATGCCGGAGCCGCGCGCGTGGACGTGCGGGCCGCCGGTGATCTTGCCGGTGGAGGAGTCCACCACCAGGAAGACCGAGATGATGCCCTCCTCGCCGAGGATCCGGCGGTCCTTCAGCGAGGACTCGGTGACGTCGCCGACCGAGAGGCCGTCCACGTACACGTATCCCGCCTGGACCTTGCCGGTGATGCGGGCGCGGCCGTCGACCAGGTCGACGACGACGCCGTCCTCGGCGATGACGATGTGGTCCTTCGGGATGCCCGTCATCGCGCCGAGTTCGGCGTTGGCGCGCAGGTGGCGCCACTCGCCGTGGACCGGCATGAGGTTCTTCGGCTTGCAGATGTTGTAGAAGTACAGCAGCTCGCCGGCCGAGGCGTGGCCCGAGACGTGGACCTTGGCGTTGCCCTTGTGGACGACGTTGGCGCCCCAGCGGGTCAGGCCGTTGATCACGCGGTAGACCGCGTTCTCGTTGCCCGGGATGAGCGACGAGGCCAGGATGACCGTGTCGCCGGGGACGATCCGGATCTGGTGGTCGCGGTTGGCCATGCGGGACAGGGCCGCCATCGGCTCGCCCTGGGAACCCGTGCAGACCAGCACGACCTCGTCGTCCGGCAGGTCGTCCAGCGTCTTCACGTCCACGACGAGGCCGGCCGGGACCTTCAGGTAGCCGAGGTCGCGGGCGATGCCCATGTTGCGGACCATCGAGCGGCCGACGAAGGCGACCCGGCGGCCGTACTCGTGGGCGGCGTCGAGGATCTGCTGGATGCGGTGGACGTGGCTGGCGAAGCTCGCCACGATGATCCGCTTCTGGGCGTTGGCGAAGACGTTCCGCAGGACGTTGGAGATGTCCCGCTCGTGCGCCGTGAAGCCCGGGACCTCGGCGTTCGTCGAGTCGGTGAGCAGGAGGTCGATGCCCTCCTCGCTCAGCCGGGCGAAGGCGTGCAGGTCCGTGAGGCGGTTGTCCAGCGGCAGCTGGTCCATCTTGAAGTCGCCGGTGTGGACGACCATGCCCGCGGGGGTGCGGATGGCGACCGCCAGGGCGTCCGGGATGGAGTGGTTGACCGCGATGAACTCGCAGTCGAAGGCGCCGAGACGCTCGCGGTGGCCCTCGGCCACCTCCAGCGTGTACGGGCGGATGCGGTGCTCCTGGAGCTTGGCCTCGATCAGGGCGAGGGTCAGCTTGGAGCCGATGAGGGGGATGTCCTGCCGCAGGCGCAGCAGGTACGGCACGCCACCGATGTGGTCCTCGTGGCCGTGGGTCAGGACGATGCCGACGACATCGTCGATGCGGTCCCGGATGGTGGTGAAGTCGGGCAGGATCAGGTCGACGCCTGGCTGCTCCTCCTCGGGGAAGAGGACGCCGCAGTCGACGATCAGCAGCTTGCCGTCGTACTCGAAGACGGTCATGTTGCGGCCGATCTCGCCCAGGCCGCCGAGCGGGGTGACGCGCAGGGCGCCCTGGGGAAGCTTCGGCGGGGCGCCGAGTTCGGGATGCGGATGGCTCAAAAGACTCTCCTCACCACACGCGCCACGTGCCGTCCGGCACGTGGCGCGCATGACAATCGTGCACTTGCTGTTGTCGGTTGTCGCTGTCTTCAGTTGTCACTGTTCAGTTGTGAAGTCCGGTGTCAGAGGTCTACCCCGCCGGCGGCGAGGTCGACCTTGAGCTGGTCGGTCTCCTGGGCGGAGAGCTCGACGAGCGGGAGGCGCAGCGGGCCGGCCGGGAGGCCCTGGAGGGCGAGCGCGGCCTTGGTGGTCATCACGCCCTGGGTGCGGAACATCCCGGTGTAGACCGGGAGCAGCTTCTGGTGGATCTCGGTGGCCTTCTCGACGTCACCCGAGAGGTGGGCGTCGAGGAGGGCGCGGAGGTCGGGGGTGACGACGTGGCCCACGACGGAGACGAAGCCGACGGCGCCGACCGACAGGAGCGGCAGGTTGAGCATGTCGTCGCCGGAGTACCAGGCGAGGCCGGAGCGGGCGATGGCCCAGCTGGCGCGGCCGAGGTCGCCCTTGGCGTCCTTGTTGGCGACGATCCTGGGGTGCTCGGCGAGCCGGACGAGCGTCTCGGTGTCGATCGGGACGCCGGAGCGGCCGGGGATGTCGTAGAGCATCACGGGCAGGCCGGTGGCGTCGGCGATGGCCGTGAAGTGCCGGTACAGGCCCTCCTGCGGGGGCTTGTTGTAGTACGGCGTGACGGCGAGGAGGCCGTGGGCGCCGTCGCGCTCGGCGGCGCGGGCCAGCTCGATGGAGTGGTGGGTGTCGTTGGTGCCGATGCCGGCGACGACGTGGGCACGGTCTCCGACCGCCTCCAGTACGGCGCGTACGAGCTCCGATTTCTCCGCGTCGCTGGTGGTGGGGGACTCGCCGGTGGTGCCGTTGACGACGAGGCCGTCGTTGCCTGCGTCCACCAGGTGGGTGGCGAGTCGCCGGGCACCGTCGAGGTCGAGAGCGCCGTCCGCCGTGAAGGGCGTGACCATGGCGGTGAGGACCCGCCCGAAGGGGGTCTGCGGAGTGGAGATCGGAGCCATGGGTAACACGCTACTCGCTGCTCAGCGCCGGGTGTCCCCTCGGGGGGACGTGAGAAGAGGAGCCCGGCACTGCCTGCTCGGGGGTTCAAGCAGTGCCGGGTCCGTTTGATCAGCCTAGATGAACTTCACGAAACGTCGCAATACGGACACTTCATGAGAGTGGGCGAACATCTGTGCCCTACGGCGCGACGCGTCCGTTCTTGTTGAAGGCCCCGTGGGTCAGCGGCATCAGCCGGGCCCAGTGCTCCTCCATCTTCTCGCCGACCATCTCGATCTCCCGCTGCGGGAAGGACGGGACCGCGGCCAGCTCGTGCTGGGTGCGCAGGCCGAGGAAGTGCATCAGCGAGCGCGCGTTGCAGGTGGCGTACATCGAGGAGTAGAGGCCGACCGGGAGGACCGCGCGGGCCACCTCGCGGGCGACGCCGGCGGCGAGCATCTCCTGGTACGTGTCGTACGCCTGGCGGTACGAGTCCTCCATCGCGCGGCCGGCCAGCTCGTGCTGGGCGGCGGTGCCCTCGACGAAGACGTACTTGCCCGGACGGCCCTCCTGGACCAGCTTGCGGGAGGCGTCGGGGACGTAGAAGACCGGCTGGAGCTCCCTGTAGCGGCCCGACTCCTCGTTGTACGACCAGCCCACCCGGTGCCGCATGAACTCGCGGAAGACGAAGATCGGGGCGCTGATGAAGAAGGTCATCGAGTTGTGCTCGAAGGGGCTGCCGTGACGGTCCCGCATCAGGAAGTTGATGAGGCCCTTCGAGCGCTCCGGGTCCTTCTGGAGCTCTTCGAGGGACTGCTCCCCCGCCGTGGAGACCCGGGCCGCCCACAGGACGTCGGAGTCGGCCGCGGCGCTCTTGACCAGTTCGACGGTGACGTCGCTCCTGAGGTCGAACTTCGCCGTCTCGGTGGGGGTGTCGGTCACCAGGAGTACCTTCCGGTCGTCTGTGGGGCGGGCCAAGGTTAGCGCGAGTCCGTCTGAAGGATGAGATTGGGCCGCTTCGGTGAAAAACGGCACCAAACCCTCGGTTCGATCGTCTGTACAGATGAGATGAGGCGCAGGACGACCACCGAGGAGAGTGACATCCATGTACAGGCGGGATGAGGCCGTACCGTTCGCGTTCGTGGCGGAGGCCGACGAGTTCCGCAGTAACGTCACTCCCCCACCTCGGGAGCGGCTCCGGCCCGGGCAGGTCGTCGGGCGTACGCTGCTCGGACTGACCGTCGCCGCCGGACTCGTGGGCGCCCTGGTCCTCGGGATGCCGTCTCTCGACAGCACGGACTCCCCCGCGCACCGGCAGCAGTCCGAAGCCTCCGACAACCGCTGAGGTAGCCTCACCGGGCATCGCCCCTTCGAGCGTGCTTGTGAGTGAGGAACCGCCGTGCCCCTGCCCTTCCTGACGGCCGACCGTGCCTTCGACACCGCCGATGCCGTCGCGCTGCCGTTCGACGACCACGACCAGTGGCGCCGTCCGTACCGTCCGGGGCCCTACCGGGTCGGTGCGGCGGCGCTCGCGCTGCTGCTCGCCTCTTTCGTCCTGCTCGCCGCGGTGATCATCGCCGCCGCCGGAGCCGTCGGCGGAGCGCTCGTCACCCTCGGCTTCGCCGTGCTGATCATCCTGGCCGCGCTGCGCCTGCTGCGCATGGGCACCTGGGTGAGCCGCGCGGGGGTGCGCCGGGTCGGCTTCCTCACCACCGGCACCACGCCCTGGGCCAAGGTGGCCGCCGTCCGCACCGCGCAGCAGCCGGTGCGCTGGCTGAACCTCCCCCGGACGGTCCAGGGCCAGGCCCTCCTCCTCGACCGGACGGCCGGTGAGCAGCTGGTGCTGCTCACCGACCACAACGCCGACTTCCTCTCCCGGATCGAGGCCTTCGACCGGGCCGCCGACACCGTCGAGGCGTGGCACGCCGAGTACGGCGTCAGGCGCTGACCGTCCGGCCCTCGTGGAGGGAGATGGCCCGCTGCATCGCCTGGCGGGCCCGCGGGGTGTCCCTGGCGTCGTGATAGGCGACCGCCAGCCGGAACCAGCAGCGCCAGTCCTCCGGCGTCTCCTCCGTCTCGGCCTTGCGCCGGGCGAAGACCTCGTCCGCGGAGTCGCGGTCGATCCGGCCGCCCTCGGTGCGCTTCAGCTCGTCGACGGGCAGCCCGCCCTCGGCCTCCAGCTCCGCCGCCAGCCGGTTGGCCCGCCGCGCGAAGCTGGTGTTCTTCCACAGGAACCAGCCGCCGACGCCCGGCAGCAGGAACGCCACCGCGCCCATGCCCATGGCCGCCGGCTCGCCGGTCAGGAGGAGCAGGACGCCCTCCATCGCCACCACCCCGAAGACCAGCACGAGGACGGTGGCGAGGAAGACGTACGTGATCTTGCCGCCCATGACCGTCAGCCCAGGTCCAGGAAGTGCTCCAGGCCGAACGTGAGGCCCGGGGTGCTCACCACGCGGCGAGCACCGAGCAGCACGCCCGGCATGAAGCTGGAGTGGTGCAGCGAGTCGTGGCGGACGGTGAGCGTCTCGCCCTCGCTTCCGAGCAGCACCTCCTGGTGGGCCAGGAGGCCCCGGAGCCGTACCGCGTGGACCGGCACGCCGTCCACGTCCGCGCCGCGGGCCCCGTCGAGGGCGGTCGCGGTGGCGTCCGGCTGGGCGCCGAGGCCGGCCTCGGCACGGGCCTTGGCGATCAGCTGGGCGGTGCGGGTGGCGGTGCCGGAGGGGGCGTCCACCTTGTTCGGGTGGTGCAGCTCGACGACCTCGACGGACTCGAAGTACGGGGCCGCGAGCTGCGCGAACCTCATGGTGAGGACCGCGCCGATGGAGAAGTTCGGGGCGATGAGGACGCCGGTCTCCGGGGAGGCGGCGAGCCATCCGTCCAGCCGCGCGAGGCGGTCCTCGGTCCAGCCGGTGGTGCCGACGACGGCGTGGATGCCGTGGCCGACGCAGTACTCCAGGTTGGCCATGACCGAGTCGGGGGTGGTCAGCTCGACGACGACCTGGGCACCCGCCTCGGCGAGGGCCCCCAGCTCGTCGCCGCGGCCCAGGGCCGCGACCAGCTCCATGTCCTCGGCGGCCTCGACCGCCCTGACGGCCTCGGAGCCGATACGGCCCCGGGCACCGAGGACCGCCACGCGCAGCTTGCTCATCGCACTTCTTCCTTAGGGGATGGAGGTCAGGAGACGGCCTGGTGGAGGCGGTCCGCCTGCTTGTCCTTCAGCGGGCCTATCACCGAGAGCGAGGGCCGCTGGGTCAGCACGTCACGGGCCACCTCGCGGACCTCGTCCGGGGTGACGGCCGCGATCCGGCCCAGCATGTCGTCGACCGACATCTGGGTGCCCCAGCACAGCTCGCTCTTGCCGATGCGGTTCATGATCGCGCCGGTGTCCTCCAGACCGAGGACGGTGGAGCCGGAGAGCTGGCCGACGGCGCGGGTGATCTCCTCGTCCGTGAGGCCCTCGGCGGCGACCTTGGCGAGCTCGTCCCGGCAGATCCGCAGCACGTCGTGGACCTGGCCGGGGCGGCAGCCCGCGTAGACGCCGAAGAGACCGCAGTCGGCGAAGCCCGAGGTGTACGAGTACACGCTGTAGGCCAGGCCGCGCTTCTCCCGGACCTCCTGGAAGAGGCGGGAGGACATGCCGCCGCCGAGCGCGGTGTTCAGCACGCCGAGCGCCCAGCGGCGCTCGTCGGTGCGGGCCAGGCCGGGCATGCCGAGGACGACGTGCGCCTGCTCGGTCTTCCGGCCCAGCAGCTCGACCCGGCCGGCCGTGCGGATGGTCTTCCGCCCGTCGCGCGGGGCGATCGGGGCGGCGTCGGTGCGGGTCAGGGCCCCGGCGCGCTCGAAGGCGCGGCGGACCTGGCGCACCACCGTGGCGTGGTCGACGTTGCCCGCGGCGGCGACGACCAGATGGGTCGGGTCGTAGTGCTTCTTGTAGAAGCGGGCGATCTGACCGCGGGAGAGCGCGTTGATCGTGTCGACGGTGCCGAGGACCGGGCGGCCCAGCGGGGTGTCGCCGAACATGGTCTGCGCGAAGAGGTCGTGCACCACGTCACCGGGGTCGTCCTCGGTCATCGCGATCTCCTCGAGGATCACGCCGCGCTCGGCGTCCACGTCGGAGTCGAGGATGAGCGAGCCCGTGAGCATGTCGCAGACGACGTCGATCGCCAGCGGCAGGTCGGTGTCGAGGACCCGTGCGTAGTAGCAGGTGTACTCCTTCGCCGTGAAGGCGTTCATCTCGCCGCCGACCGCGTCGATCGCGGAGGAGATGTCGAGGGCGGACCGCTTGGCGGTGCCCTTGAAGAGGAGGTGCTCCAGATAGTGGGTGGCGCCGTTGAGCGCCGGCGTCTCGTCGCGGGAGCCGACGTGGGCCCAGATGCCGAAGGTCGCGGAGCGCACCGAGGGAAGGGTCTCGGTGACGACGCGGAGGCCGCCGGGGAGCGTCGTGCGGCGGACGGTGCCGATGCCGTCCTTGCCCGGGAGAAGCGTTTGGGTACGGGCGACGGCCCGCCCCTCGGAGGAGGGGCGGGCCGTCGTCACGGGACTACGGGACGTCACGAGGAGGCGTCGTCCTTCTTCTCGTCCTCGCCCTCGATCACGGGGATCAGGGAGAGCTTGCCGCGCTGGTCGATCTCGGCGATCTCGACCTGGACCTTGGAGCCGATCGCGAGCACGTCCTCGACGTTCTCCACGCGCTTGCCACCGGCGAGCTTGCGGATCTGCGAGATGTGCAGCAGGCCGTCCTTGCCCGGGAGCAGGGAGACGAAGGCACCGAAGGTGGTGGTCTTGACGACCGTACCCAGGTAGCGCTCGCCGACCTCCGGCATGGTCGGGTTGGCGATGCCGTTGATCGTGGCGCGGGCGGCCTCGGCGGCCGGGCCGTCGGCGGCACCGATGTAGATGGTGCCGTCGTCCTCGATCGTGATCTCGGCGCCGGTGTCCTCCTGGATCTGGTTGATCATCTTGCCCTTGGGGCCGATGACCTCGCCGATCTTGTCCACGGGGATCTTGACGGTGATGATCCGCGGGGCGTTGGGGGACATCTCGTCCGGCGTGTCGATCGCTTCCATCATCACGTCGAGGATGTGGAGGCGGGCGTCGCGGGCCTGCTTGAGGGCCGCGGCCAGGACGGAGGCCGGGATGCCGTCCAGCTTGGTGTCGAGCTGGAGGGCGGTGACGAACTCCTTCGTACCGGCGACCTTGAAGTCCATGTCGCCGAAGGCGTCCTCCGCACCGAGGATGTCGGTGAGGGCGACGTAGTGCGTCTCGCCGTTGATCTCCTGGGAGATCAGGCCCATGGCGATGCCGGCGACGGGGGCCTTGAGCGGCACACCGGCGTTCAGCAGCGACATGGTGGAGGCGCAGACCGAGCCCATCGACGTCGAGCCGTTGGAGCCGAGGGCCTCGGACACCTGGCGGATCGCGTAGGGGAACTCCTCGCGGGTCGGGAGGACCGGCACGATCGCGCGCTCGGCGAGCGCGCCGTGGCCGATCTCGCGACGCTTCGGGGAGCCGACGCGGCCGGTCTCGCCGACGGAGTACGGCGGGAAGTTGTAGTTGTGCATGTACCGCTTGCGGGTCACCGGGGAGAGGGTGTCCAGCTGCTGCTCCATACGGAGCATGTTGAGGGTGGTGACGCCCAGGATCTGGGTCTCGCCACGCTCGAACAGGGCGGAGCCGTGCACGCGCGGGATGGCCTCGACCTCGGCGGCGAGCGTACGGATGTCCGTGACGCCGCGGCCGTCGATGCGGACCTTGTCCTTGATGACGCGCTCGCGGACCAGGGCCTTGGTCAGGGAGCGGTACGCGGCGGAGATCTCCTTCTCGCGGCCCTCGAAGGCCGGGAGGAGCTTCTCGGCGGCGAGCTCCTTGACGCGGTCGAGCTCGGCCTCGCGGTCCTGCTTGCCGGCGATGGTGAGCGCCTGGGCCAGCTCGCCGCGGACGGCGTTGGAGAGCGCGGCGTACACGTCGTCCTGGTAGTCCAGGAAGATCGGGAACTCGCCCTCGGGCTTGGCGGCCTTGGCGGCGAGGTCCGACTGCGCCTTGCACAGGACCTTGATGAACGGCTTCGCGGCATCGAGGCCGGCGGCGACGATCTCCTCGGTCGGCGCCTCGGCGCCGCCCTCGACGAGCTGGATGGTCTTGTCGGTGGCCTCGGCCTCGACCATCATGATCGCGACGTCGCCGTCCTCCAGGACGCGGCCCGCGACGACCATGTCGAAGACGGCGTCCTCGAGCTCGGTGTGCGTCGGGAAGGCGACCCACTGGCCGCGGATCAGCGCGACGCGGACGCCGCCGATCGGGCCGGAGAAGGGCAGGCCGGCCAGCTGCGTGGACGCGGACGCGGCGTTGATCGCGACGACGTCGTACAGGTGGTCGGGGTTGAGCGCCATGATCGTGGCGACGACCTGGATCTCGTTGCGCAGGCCCTTCTTGAAGGACGGGCGCAGCGGGCGGTCGATCAGGCGACAGGTGAGGATGGCGTCCTCGGAGGGACGGCCCTCACGGCGGAAGAAGGAGCCGGGGATCTTGCCGGCCGCGTACATCCGCTCCTCGACGTCCACCGTGAGGGGGAAGAAGTCGAGCTGGTCCTTGGGGCGCTTGGAGGCGGTGGTCGCCGACAGCACCATGGTGTCGTCGTCGAGGTAGGCGACGGCGGAGCCGGCGGCCTGGCGGGCCAGACGGCCCGTCTCGAAGCGGATGGTGCGGGTGCCGAAGGAGCCGTTGTCGATGACGGCCTCGGCGTAGTGGGTCTCGTTCTCCACTAGTGGTTTCTCCTACGTTCGTCTTTGGTCCGTGCGCCCGTGTGGCGCGGGACGGGTGCGGGAGAAGCGCTGAATGGGCGGGCCGGTCTTCGATCGGAGCACCCGGAATCGGGTCCGGGGGCCACTACCGAGGACCGGCGGCGTGCCGGCTGCTTCTCGCGCGGGTCGTGGCGTTCTGCGACCAGAGTAATTGCCGGTCGGTACTTCGCGCACGTACAGCAAAGGGAGCGGCCCCCTGAAAGTGGGAACCGCTCCCTCCACGGCGTCTTACTTGGCGCCGCCGGCCGCACCGCGGCGGATGCCGAGGCGGTCGACCAGCGTACGGAAGCGCTGGATGTCCTTCTTGGCCAGGTACTGCAGCAGACGGCGGCGCTGACCGACCAGGATCAGCAGACCACGACGGGAGTGGTGGTCGTGCTTGTGGGTCTTGAGGTGCTCGGTCAGGTCCGAGATGCGGCGGGACAGCATGGCGACCTGGACCTCGGGGGAGCCGGTGTCGCCCTCCTTGGTGCCGAACTCGGTCATGATCTGCTTCTTGACGGCGGCGTCGAGAGCCACGCGGTTCTCCTCAGGTTTCGTGCCCACGAGTGCCCCTGGTCTACATCTCAGGGGAGCTTCCATGACTCGGGAGCGAAGGTCCGATGAGCGCTGCTCCCCGAGGCGGGATCTCGCCTGCTTCCGGGAGCGCGCACACAAACGGCCGTCACACAGCGTACCAGGCGGCTCAGGAGGTCAGCGCCCGGATGGAGTGGTAGACGTCGAAGACCGCGAGGCAGAGCGGCAGCAGCGTGAGCAGCACGAAGGTCTCGGCGATCTCCAGGAAGCGGCCCCAGAAGGGGGTGACGCCCTTGCGCGGGACGATCAGGCCGACGGCCGTGAGCAGCGCGGCGACGGCGGCGATGGCGGCGGAGAGCCAGACCGTACGGATGTCGAGCGCGGTGCCGTCGCCCTTCAGGGCCTCCAGGAGGAGCTCGACGGGCGGGTTCAGGGCGAGGCCGAGGCCGAGCAGGACCAGCGAGCCGAGGCCGGCCGCGAGGGCGCAGCCGACCTGCGCGGTGTAGCGGAACAGGTGGGCGCGCATCAGCATCGCGACGCCGGTGGCGAGGGCGAGGAGCTGGCCCCACACGGTGTCGGAGAAGCCGAGGACGGCGGCGGAGCCGACGGCGACCAGCGCGCAGCCGCCGACGAGGCCGACGAGCAGCTCGTGGCCGCGGCGGGCCTGGGCGGCGATCCGGGCGGCGTCGACCGGCCCCTGGGGCTCGGTGTCGGAGCCGTATCCGCCGACGTTCGTCCGGGGCGGCTCGAAGCCGATGGGGAGGCGGGCGAAACGGGTGGAGAGGCCGGGCAGGAACGCGAGCGCGCCGACGGCGAAGGGGGCGCAGACGGCCGCGGTCTCCGCCGGGGTGAGCTCGGTGAGGATGGCCGCGAAGCCGACCAGCACGCCGACGGTGGAGGCGAAGACGAAGGCGACGAAGGGGCCGTCCCCGCCGGGCGACACGATCGTGAGGATCACGGCGCAGACGAGGACGGCGGTGCAGGCCAGCAGGAACTGGAGTCTGCCGATGCCCTGGCCGTCGGCGAGGGCGAGCAGTCCGGAGCCGGCGACGGCGGCGTTCGCCATCGCGCCGGTGCCGAGGGCCACGGCGGAGCCGCGGTCGTCGTAGACGCGGGCCCGGACGGCGGCGAGCGCGAGGAGCAGGACGGCGGTGACGGCGGCCAGGATGCCGGCCAGGCCGTGCATGTCGTGGCGGGGCTCGGCCGTCCACAGCACGAAGGCGAGCAGGACGAGGAGGATCGAGCCGCCGAAGAGGCCGGCG
Source organism: Streptomyces sp. NPDC056503 (assembly GCF_042794995.1). Taxonomy (NCBI): domain Bacteria; kingdom Bacillati; phylum Actinomycetota; class Actinomycetes; order Kitasatosporales; family Streptomycetaceae; genus Streptomyces; species Streptomyces sp. NPDC056503. The sequence continues at coordinate 121,560 of NZ_JBHTST010000003.1, read as the reverse complement.
CCGCGCATCAGGGCGTCGGACCACAGGGTGCGGTCCTTGGAGACGGCGGAGGCGACCGCGTCGGACACGTCGTCGAAGACGGCCGGGGGCAGCGACTCGGCGAAGGGGCGCAGCGACAGCAGCTCGCCGTCGAGGACGCGCTGGGCGGCCAGCGAGCGGCTGCCGTCGAGGACGGTGCCGTCGCGGCGCACCAGGTGGTACCCGACGGGGGCGCCCGGGGCCGGGGTCTGGCCGGAGAGGCGGAGCACCTCCGGGTAGAGGTCGGCGAGCGCGACGTCCTCGGGGAGTGCGACGTCGACGCGGCCGTCGGGCGCGACGACGGTGATCCGGCAGAAGCCGGTGCCGCCGTGGAACACGGTGGTGGGAGCCGACTGGCCGGCTCCGCCGGCCGTGGCTGGGGCCGTCATACTCACCTGCTGCTTCCCCTCGTGGTGATCCTGTCCGGCGGGTCCGGGCCGGCGGCCCGGGAGCACGCCGGCGGTCATGGACCGCGGGTCCCCGGCCGGCGGCGCGGGAGCGCGTCGGCGGTCGGGGACCGCGGGTCCCGCGCGGTGCGGATATTGCGCTCCGAATGACCCGATTTTTGCGATAGTTCATGGCCACGCAAAGATTTCGGGCCACCCTACCGCCCACCCGTGACCCCGCACCAAAGTAGGATCCCTCCCCGCGGATGGATCCCTTCGCCACGGGGGCGTCTAGAGGAACTTTCCGTCCGGCAACGGAAATTGGTGAGCTGTGAGCCAGATCGTCGTCAAGCGCCCACCGCGGGCCCTGCCGTCCGAAGTGCCTGACGAGCAGGTGCAGTTGCAACCCCCTCCGGAGCTGCCCCGCGGGCAGCAGGAGGGTGCCCTCATGCAGCTCCTGCCGATGCTCGGCATGGGCGGTTCCGTGGTGTTCTTCTTCATGACGCCGAACCCGATCATGCGGATCATGGGCATGGTGATGATCGCGTCGACGGTGGCCATGGCCATCGCGATGCTGGTCCGCTACCGGCGGGGCACCCAGGGGCAGCTCGCGGACCTGCGGCGCGACTACCTGAAGTACCTGACGCAGACGCGGCGCGCCGTGCTGCGGACCGCGCGGCTCCAGCGGGACGCGCAGTACTACCTGCACCCCTCGCCCGAGCAGCTGTGGGCGCTGGTGGCCGAGGGCAGCCGGGTCTGGGAGCGGCGCGTCGGCGACGGCGACTTCGGACAGGTCCGGGTGGGCCTGGGCAGCCAGCAGCTGGCGACGCCGCTGATCGCCCCCGAGACGGCGCCGGTGGACGAGCTCGAACCGCTGACCGCCGGCGCGATGCAGCAGTTCCTCACCGCGCACGGCACTCTGGACGGCCTCCCGATGGCCGTCTCGCTGCGCGCCTTCTACCACCTCACGGTGACCGGGGAGCCGGAGGCCGCCCGGTCGACGGCCCGCGCCATGGTGGGCTCGCTGGCGGCGCTCCACTCCCCCGAGGACATGGTCATCGTCGTCGCCACCGGTGACGGCGCCGCCCCGGCGTGGGAGTGGACGAAGTGGCTGCCGCACGTGCAGGCCCCGGGCCCCGGCGACGGGGCGGGCAGCCGGCGGCTGATCACGACGGACGCGCGGGAGCTGGAGGACCTGGTCGCCGGACGCCTGGACGGGCGGCCCCGCTTCCAGGGCCCCAACCACCCGCTGCTCGACTTCCCGCACCTCGTGGTGGTGCTCGACGGGCAGTCGGTCCCGCAGACCTCGCCGCTGGCCGCGCCGGAGGGCATCCAGGGCGTGACGATCATCGAGGTCGTGCCGGGCCGGGGCGCCGGCACCCGCGGCGACCTGTCCGTGGTCGTGGAGGGCGGGGCGCTGCGCCTCGAGTCGGGGCACGGGCACGTGTACGACGGCACCCCGGACGAGCTGAGCCTGGACGCGGCGGAGGCGCTCGCCCGCCAGCTGGCGCCGCTGCGGATGGCGGGCGGTTCGGACGACGACGAGCCGCTCCTCGCCAACCTCGACTTCACCGACCTGCTCAACCTCGGCGACGCGGCCTCGGTCGACGTCAGCCGCACCTGGCGTCCCCGGTCCCGGTCGGAGCGGCTGCGCGTCCCGATCGGCGTCGGCGAGGACGGCGTCCCCGTGATGCTGGACCTCAAGGAGGCGGCGCAGGAGGGCATGGGCCCGCACGGCCTGTGCGTGGGCGCGACCGGCTCCGGCAAGTCGGAGCTGCTGCGCACGCTGGTCCTCGGTCTCGCGGTGACGCACTCCTCCGAGACGCTGAACTTCGTCCTCGCGGACTTCAAGGGCGGTGCCACCTTCGCGGGCATGTCCCAGATGCCGCACGTGGCCGCGGTGATCACCAACCTGGCGGACGACCTCACGCTGGTGGACCGCATGGGCGACTCCATCCGCGGTGAGCTCAACCGGCGCCAGGAGATGCTGCGCGACGCGGGCAACTACGCGAACATCCACGACTACGAGAAGGCGCGCGCGGCCGGCGCACCGCTCCAGCCGATCCCCTCGCTCGTCCTCGTCATCGACGAGTTCTCCGAGCTGCTGACGGCGATGCCGGACTTCATCGAGATGTTCGTGCAGATCGGCCGCATCGGCCGTTCGCTCGGCGTGCACCTGCTGCTGGCCTCGCAGCGCCTGGAGGAGGGCCGGCTGCGCGGCCTGGAGACGTACCTCTCCTACCGGATCGGTCTGCGGACCTTCTCGGCGGCCGAGTCGCGGGCGGCGATCGGTGTGCCCGACGCGTACTCGCTGCCGAACGTGCCGGGTTCGGGCTACCTGAAGTACGGCACCGACGAGATGGTGCGGTTCAAGGCCGCGTACGTCTCCGGCACGTACCGCACCAACCAGCACGCCGCGCTGCCCGGCGGGCCGCTGCCGGTGGACCGGCGGCCGGTGCCCTTCACCGCGGCTCCGGTGCCGGTGGCCTATCTGGAGCCGGAGGCGCAGGCACGCGTGCCCGAGGCGCGGGCGGCCGAGGACGACGCGCTGGCCGACTCGGTGCTCGACGTGATCGTGCGCCGCCTGGAGGGGCGCGGTGTCGAGGCGCACCAGGTGTGGCTGCCGCCGCTGGACAACCCGCCGGCGCTCGACTCGGTCCTCCCGGGGCTCGCGGGCGTGGAGGGCCGGGGGCTCACCCAGCCCGGTTACGAGGGCGCGGGCCGGCTCGTCGTACCGCTGGGCGTCGTCGACAAGCCGTACGAGCAGCGCCGTGACACGCTCTACCGGGACTTCTCCGGCGCGGCCGGCCACATGCAGATCGTCGGCGGTCCGCAGTCCGGCAAGTCGACGCTGCTGCGGACGCTCATCTCGGCCTTCGCGCTGACGCACACGCCGCACGAGGTGCAGTTCTACGGCCTCGACTTCGGTGGCGGCGGCATGGCCTCGGTCGCCGGCCTGCCGCACGTCGGCGGGGTGGCGTCCCGGCTCGACCCCGAGCGGGTGCGGCGTACGGTCGCCGAGGTCTACGGCATCCTGTCGCGGCGCGAGGAGTACTTCCGCAGCGCGGGCGTCGACTCGATCGCGACCTTCCGCCGGCTGCGGGCGCGCGGCGACATCTCGGTGGCCGAGCAGCCGTGGGGCGACGTCTTCCTGGTGATCGACGGCTGGGGCAACTTCCGCACCGAGTACGAGGGGCTGGAGCCGGCCGTCGTGGACATCGCGGCCCGCGGCCTCGGCTACGGCATCCACGTGATCATCACGGCCTCCCGCTCCATGGAGGTCCGCGCCAACCTCAAGGACCATCTGATGAACCGGCTGGAACTCCGGCTGGGCGACACGATGGACTCCGAGCTGGACCGCAAGATCGCCGCCAACGTGCCGACCGGGGTCCCCGGCCGGGGTCTGACGCCCGAGAAGCTGCACTTCATGGCGGCCGTCCCGCGCATCGACGGCATCAGCTCCGACAGCGACCTCGCCGAGGCGACGGCCGCGATGACGCAGGAGGTCACCCGGCACTGGACGGCGCCGGGCGCGCCCGAGGTGCGGCTGCTGCCGCGCGAGCTGGACGTGCGCACGCTGCCGGCGGGCTACGCGGAGCCGCAGCGCGGTGTCGCGTTCGCCATCGACGAGAACAACCTGGAGCCGGTCTTCGTCGACTTCGACCGCGACCCCTTCTTCCTGGTGTTCGGCGAGAGCGAGTCGGGCAAGTCGAACCTGCTGCGGCTGATGATCAAGCAGATCACGGAGCGGTACGACGGGGCCTCGGCGAAGTTCTTCGTGATCGACAACCGGCGCGCGCTGCTCGACGTGACCCCGGCGAGCCACCTCGCCGAGTACGTGCCCATGTCCAACAACATGGAGCACCACGTCGACGCCCTCGCCGACCTGATGCGCCGCCGCTCGCCGTCGGCGGACGTCACGGCCCAGCAGCTGCGGGACCGCAGCTGGTGGTCGGGGCCGAACCTCTTCGTGGTCGTCGACGACTACGACCTGGTCTCCACGTCGAGCGGCAACCCGCTGTCGAAGCTGACGGAGATGCTGCCGTTCGCCCGCGACGTCGGTGTCCGCTTCATCATCGCCCGCAGCGCGGCGGGCGCCAGCCGCTCGGCGTACGAGTCGTTCATGCAGCGGATGATGGAACTCGGCGCCCAGGGCGTCCTCCTCTCCGGAGACCCGCAGGAGGGCGACGTCCTCGGCGGCGTCCGCATGCGCCCCATGCCCCCGGGCCGCGGCATCTACGTCTCGCGCCAGCGCGGGAACCCGCTGGTGCAGACGGGGCGGATGCCGGAACTGTGAGCGTGACGGCGATCGTGTTCGGGGGCATGGCGGTGGTGTTCGCGGCCTGCGCGGGCGGGGCCCTGGAGGCGGCGGACCGCCTCTTCAGGCGCCCCGCCTCCGCGGAGGCCCGGGCCGTCCTGCGGTCCCGCCACCGCGGCCCGCGCTGGGTCTTCGCGATCCTGGCGGTCGCGTCCGCGTGGCAGTGCGTGGACGCGTTCCGCCTCGCGGCGCGGCAGGGCTGAGACCGGGCCGCGGACACGGACCGACGGGAGAACCGTCGACGCGGACCGACGGGAGAACCGTCCGCGCGGGCGGGTGGAACAGACGACGACGGGGAGAGGAACCACGGCATGGCGTGGGAAGGGTGGGACCGGCCGAAACCGTCGGCCGCCGAGCAGGACCCGACACGGATGCGGCTGAACCGGCTGCCCGACGAGCGCGCGTCCGGCGGCGGCGCCAACGGCGACCTCACCATGGACCACCAGGACCTCGTCGCGGTCGGAAACAGCGCGTTCAAGCTGTTCGAGGGCCTGGGGAACCACGGCCGCGACGCGCTGAAGACCAAGGGAGACCTGATGAAGGGGCTCGTCGGCGTCGCGGTCGGCGCCGGAGCCGCGGCCCTCGCACCCGCGGGCATGGCCGGCGCGGTGATCTCGGCGACGGCCGGAGGATACTTCGGCGCCGTCGCCGGAATCGGCATCGACCGGATGACGGAGGGACAGCAGGCGTCAGGGGCCGCGGACCGCGCTCTCCACAGCCCGGGACACGACCTGAGCGACCACCTGGGCTCCGTACGCGTGCAGACGCAGGAGTCCGCCATCGACGCCATGGAGCTCCACGGGTCGAAGCTTCCTGCGGACTCGATACGGAACGAGATCCGTGATGCGGTGAACGACGGCCGGCGTGACAGCGACTCGGCCCTCGAGGACGTCCACAACCGGCCCACCGCGTGACGGGCGGAAGGACGGGGTTCACGCGGGTCACGCCGAGAAAGCGTCTCCTCGCCGCGGTGGTCGTCTGCGCCACCGCCGTCTTCGGCTATGTGGAGATCTTCACCAAGGGAATCGACCGGCTTCCCCGGAAGCCATGTGCGGGCGCCGTCGACCGTGACCTCGCCGCTCGGGCTCTGCCGTCCGCCCGGAAGGCGGAGGAGCGCGGAAAACTCACGACGTCGTCGAGCCTGGACACCTTCACCTTCTGGTGTTATGTCCGTACCGACGAGTCGATCATCTCCGGCGAGGCGGAGTCCGGAATCGCGACGCTCGCGAGCTGGAAAGAGCGCCGCTCCTCGGACGGGGAATCCCGCTCGATATCGATGGACGGTATTCACGTGCGGGTGTCGTCGGACCCCACCAGGGCGTCCGTCTACGTCCCCTGCACGACGTCTCGGCACTCCGGCGACCGACATGAAGAGCATTCCCTCACAGCCGAGGCCCGCACCATCGGGGAGACCCGAGCCGAGGGTGACGAACTGCGCCGGATCGTGGTCGACTTCGCCTATCAGCTCGCCCGCCATGCGTACGAGGTCGGTGAGTGTCAGGAGCCTCGGGAATTTCCTGACGAGCTTCCCCGAACAGGAATCAACTAGCTCAAAACGCAAGGAGTGGTGACGTTCATGGCATGGGACGAGTGGGAGCAGCTGAAATCTTCGGCGGCCGAGCGGGAATCGGCGAAGATGCAGCTGAACGGGCTGCCGCCCGAGGACCGACCGAACGCGGGCAGCGCGTCGGGCGGCTTCCTGAAGGTGAGCCAGCAGGATCTGGCCGCGATCGGCAACGAGGCGTTCAAGCTGTACAACCGGCTGTGGAAGGAGGCGCGCGTCACCTCCACGGACTCGGCGGCGTCCGACCTCAGCGGACAGGGGTTCGCGCTCGGCGGGGCGCTGTCGCACGTGTCGCTGCGGTGGGACAAGCAGCTGGGTTCGGTGATGGACGCCTGCGCGCTGATCTCCAACCACATGGATTTCACACAGAACGCGCACGCCGGCGACGAGATCTTCATCGAACGGCACGTGAGCAGCATCCAGACGCTCGACTCGGGCTTCGACGAGGACTGGGCCAAGGCCGGCAAGCCCAACGAGATCTACAAGCCGGACACGAAGTCCAAGAAGGACTGAGGACAGGGATCGACTGATGGATTTCGAAGCTCTTCATTCGGCGAACTTCAAGCTGCTCGACGACACCGTCGGTGACTGGACGAGCATGCTGACCAAGCTGGAGGCATTGAAGAAGGACGCGAACGACGGACTGCACAAGAAGGCCCTCACGGCCGACTGGGCGGGCGACAACGCGGTGATCTCGCGCGAGTTCGTGGGCAAGACCGCCGGCGAGTTCGGTGACGCCGTCACACAGGCGACGTCGATCCGGAACATCATGCAGGACACCCGGGACGAGCTGAAGACGCAGCAGCGGCTGCTGAAGGACGCGATAGAACGCGGTCGGGGCAAGAACCTCACCGTCACCGTGAATGGCGGAGGATTCACGGTCACCGAGAACCCCGACAAGAAGGCGCCGAACGGCCAGACCGACGTCGACGCGCTGGCGAAGGAGCTCCAGGGCATCCTCAACACGGCGACCGAGATCGACAACACCAGCGCCACGGCGCTGAAGGCCCTCGTCGACCTCACGGACCACGGCTTCTCCGACGCGTCCTACACGGACCGCGACTCGGCCGTCAACGCCGTCAAGGAGGCCGAGAAGCTGGCGGAGATCGCGAAGAAGGCGCCCAGGGACCTGACCCCCGCGGACTTCGACGCGCTCAACAGCGGGCTGAAGAAGTACTCCGGCGACCCGATCTTCGCGGAGCACTTCGCGACCACGCTGGGCCCCAAGGGAACCCTCGACTTCTGGGCCGGCATGAACGACCTGCGCGAGACCCACAAGCTCCGCGACCGCTTCGACCAGATGGACGACCTCCAGAAGAACCTGAGCCTCACCCTCGCCACCGCGACCCAGGCGGACTCGCCGGAGATGTCGCGGTGGAAGTACGACATGATCGCCGCGGGCGACCAGCCGCTGTCGAAGAACAGCACCACCCAGGGCTTCCAGGTGATGAGCAACCTGATGCGCTGGGGCAACTTCGACGACCAGTTCCTCAAGGACTACGGCACGAAGCTGATCGAGGTCGAGAAGAAGGCCTCCGACAACGGCCGTCACGTTCCGATCGTGTGGCAGCGCATGGGCATGGACCCGTGGCTCAACCGCACCGGCACCGACACCGGCTCCGACCCCATGACCGGCTTCCTCGCCGCTCTGTCCAACAGCCCCGACGCCGCGACCGACTTCTTCAACTCGGACTTCGTCACGAAGGACGAGGACCACGACTTCAAGGAGGAGGACGGCAAGAAGGAGAAGCGCGCGCTGTCCAACTTCGACTACCTCTTCGAGGAGCGCGACTGGCCGCAGGAGACCAACGACAAGGGCAAGGACAGCACCGAGGGCCGCAACAACCTCGCGATGGCGCTGGAGGCCGCGACGACCGGTCACCCGGCCGGCCAGATGCCCACGGAGGAGACCCCGCCGCACAGCAAGGACCAGGCGGAGCTCATGCAGAAGATCGTCGCCTCGGTCTCCGACGACCCCGAGCGGCTCACCAAGCACAGCTACATGTCGGACAGCATCGGGCAGATCACCTCCGAGTACCTCCCCGACGTCAACCGCGCCATGTCCGACGACAGCCGCGGCAACACCGACAAGCTCTTCCCCATCGCGGGCACGCCGGCGGACCTGGACCACGCGGACGTCACGCGCCTCCTGGTCACGCTGGGCCAGGACCCCAAGGCCAACGCGGCCGTCGAGGTAGGCCAGGCCGCGTACCTGGGCAGCCTCATGGACTACCACCTGAACCCGAACACGCCCGAGGACCAGCGGTACCCGCAGTCGCCGCAGACCACCATCGAGGAGATCTCCCGCAAGTCGGCGGAGATCGGCGGCACCCTGGCGGTCGGCCGCCAGGAGGCCATCGTCGGTCCGGCGGCCAAGGAGGCCAAGGACTTCGCGGACTCGGTCGCCCAGCAGAAGAACGCCTGGTCCGGCGCAATCAGTACGGGCATCGGCGTCGGCGTCAGCTTCGTCGCCACCCCGGTCGGCGGCGCGGTCGCCAGCGGGGTCTCCAGCACTATCAGCTCCATGGTGCTGGAGCACATCTTCCAGCAGTCCGAGACGGACGTGCTGAAGGACGCGGGCAAGGACGCGGGCCGGCTGTGGGAGGACAGCAGGGAGAAGAACATCGACATGAGCCAGCTGGCGGCCCAGGAGGCGGCGAAGGCCCACAAGCAGCCGTACGCGGACCAGATCGCGGACTGGGCCAAGTCGGGCACCGAGGACGGTTACAACGACGCCTCGGACAACGCCCGCCACATGGCCGACGACCTGGAGACCGAGATCCAGCCCGGCTGATCTCCCTGCCCGCGGGGGTCGCGCCGCCCGCTGCGGCGCGCCCCCGCTCGCCCGCCCCCGACCAGAAAGCACGTGATGAAGTACGCGAAGACCGTGGCCGCCCTCGCGCTCGTCCTCCTCGCCTCCGGATGCTCCCAGGCGAAGGAGGAGAAGCGGGCCTTCGAGGTGCCGGACTCCCTCTGCGGTACGCCGGTCCCGGCAGAGCTCCTCTCGCCCCTTCTGCCCGCAAGCGGTGACAAGCTTGAGGTGAAACGCCGCCACCCGGACATGAAGGGTGCGCTGAGCTGCGACATCGTCGTGGATGGCACCACCGACCTCGGGGTCGACTGGGAGTGGCGGAAGATCGGGCCCGATCCGGGCAGGATCGCTCGCGAGAACCCGTACGTGAAGCGCGACACGTACGAGAGCGAGGACGGCCGGTACGTCTACGCCGACAGGGGCGGTGTCATCCGCGTGACCTGCGAGCCGGTCGTCGAGCACCGCAAGGGCACCTCGGAACTCTTCGCGAGTGTCCTGGTCTCCAACGAGGGCAGGTCCGACTCCGAGGCCGTGAAGAACCTGCTGGAGGGCTACGCGAAGGCGTTGTCGGCTTCGCCCGAATGCGAGCAGAAGTGACGCCCGAACAGATCGCTCCAGACACCAGCAGCTCCGCGGGCTGCCTTCCGTCCGGAAATCACCACCGTGCAGCACGGTGGGCGTATGTCGTAGCAGCCCTCGCACTCCTCGCCTCCGGGTGCTCCCAGCCGAAGGAGGAGAAGCGGGCCTTCGAGGTGCCGGACTCCCTCTGCGGTACGCCGGTCCCCGCCGAGCTGCTGTCGCCCGCCCTCCCGGCGGGCGGCGAGAAGCTCACCGAGGAACGGAAGGACGGAAACGGCTACTTCAGGTGCACGCTCTCGGTGGACGGCACCAGCGTCCTGGACGCCAAGTGGGATTGGACGGAGGCGGGGAGGACGGCGCGGTCGGTGGCGTACGACAACCCGTACCGGGACCTGGCCGACGTCGAGAGCCAGGACAAGCGGTACGTCTACTCCGACACCGGCGGCGTCAGCCGCGTCACCTGCGAGCCCGTCGTGGCCCACCGCAAGGGGCAGGCCGAACTGTTCGCGACGGTCGCGCTCTCGGACCGTCAGGCGCCCGCCCCCGAGGTGAAGAAGCTGCTCCTCGCCTACGCGGAAGCCCTGTCGGCCTCGGCGGAGTGCGTCCGGAAGTAGACCGGGACCCCTGTCCCGGGAACGCGACAGGGTGGGCGCCTCCCGTGCACGCCCACCCTGTTCGCCGTACTGCGGCTGCGGTTTAGAAGAAGCCCGCGGCGCGCTTGTCGCCCGCCTGGTAGGCCGGGGCGGCCTGGCGGACGGCCTTGGAGATGCCCTGCAGGGCCTGGTGGATCGCGCGCGTCTCCTGGTCCCACTTCGCGTGGGCGCCGTCGGCGGCGGCCTTGGCCTCACCCTCCCAGGTGTTGGAGACCGAGCGGATCTTCGACTGGATGGCCTCCAGGGCCTCGTCCAGGCGCTTCGCCTGCGCGTCGATCTGGTTCGCCGCGTCGTCGAGCGAGGCGTACGTGACGAGCATGATGCCGTCGTTGGCAGCCATGTTCCCTCCGGTTTTCGGTGGTGTCGTTCAGGTGGGGTTGGTGCAGGGACTCCGACCCGGAGGTCAGAGGCCGGCGATGCCCGAACGGGCGGCCTTCTCGGCGCCCGCGTCGCCGGAGAAGCCCGCGGTCACGTCGACGCCGCGCAGGGCCGCCTCGACCTCGTCGTCCGTGTTGCTGGACGTCGTCCGGGTGACCTGGATGGCCTCCTGGAAGTTCAGCATCAGCTTGGCGATCCGCACCATGCCCTGGTTGATCTCGGTCTGCTTGGCGTCGAACGCCCCGGCGCCGATGCCCTTCCAGCGGCCTTCGAGGCTGTCGATGACGCCCTGAAGGGCCGTCAGCTGACCCTTGACGTCATCGAACTTGCGGGTGAGCTCGTCCTGGAAATCCTTGAGACTCTGATCGCCAACCTTCAAGACTGACATGTGTCGCTCTCCCTTTCTCGGGTTCTCTTGTGAGGCTGCGCCCGCAATTCGCGCGGGTGCAGTGAGGTCTGTGTGGGGTGCTGTCAGGCGGTGCGTCGCCGGCGTGCGATGACGACGCCCGCGGCCGCCACGACGACCACGGCAGCGGCGGCGATCCCGATGACGAGGCCGGTGCTGCTGCCGCCGTCCGCGTCCGCGGCCGCGCTCTCCGTGGAGCCTGCCACAGGCGCGCCGGACGTCTGCTTGCCGTCCGGAGCTTGTGTCGAAGCTGTTGCGGACGGGGCGGTCGTCGACGTGCCGGAGGAAGCGGAGGAGGAGGCGGACGCCGTGGCCGACGGCGTCGTACCGGCGGCTCCGCCGGTGGGCTTGTTGGTGAGGGGGCTGATGTTCGGGTCACCCGGCTTGCCCTCGCCCCGCGAGACGTGGGCGTTGGGGCGGACGATGCCGTAACCCAGGTAGTCGCTGACCGTACCCGGCTCCCAACCCTCGCCCCGCGCCGCGGAGTCGAGCATGACGCGCAGGACCTGGTTCGCCGTCCAGTCGGGGTGCATGGACCAGATGAGGGCGGCGGAGGCGGAGGCGAGGGCGGTGGAGAAGCTGGTGCCGTAGGTGACGCAGTACTTCGTCAGGCTCTTGTCGCAGTATCCGGGGATGTCGGTGCCCGGGGCTGCGATGTCGATGGCTTCGCCGTGCTGTGAGTACTCGGCCACCGAGCCGTCCCGGTCGGTCGCCGCGACGGCGACGGCTTCGGGATAACTCGCCGGGTACTGCGGCTTGTTGCCCTTGGCCGCGTTGTTGCCCGCACCGGCGAAGACCAACTTGCCCTTGTTCTGGGCGTACTTGACCGCTTCCCGGATGCCCTCGTTGTAGTAGTCGGAGGCGAAGGAGACGTTGATGATCTGCACGTCGCTGTCGGCAGCGGCTTTGATCGACTCCTCCATGTCGAAGGCGTTGACGGCTTGCTCGTTCTGGCGCTCGGTGTCGGCCACGCGGTACGGAATGACCTTGGCGTCCGGTGCGAGCCCTCTGAGGCCACCGCCCGCACCTGATCCGACGATCAGCTCGGCGATGGACGTGCCGTGGCCGGAGTAGTCGTCCGTCTCGTCGCCCTTGGACTCGGACGCGTCCCACCCCTTCAGGACCTTGCCCTTGAGCGAGGGGGTGTCCGGATCGACGCCGGAGTCGATGACGGCGACCGTGATGCCCTTACCGGTCGCCTTCTTCCAGATCTCCTCGGCCTTCATGGCATCCAGGTACCACTGCTGCGACCGCGCGTCGGCAGCGACCGCCGTCGGAGCGACCCCGACGAGCGACGTCGTCAGCACCGCGATCGCCGTGGTGCCGAGGAATGCCCGTCGGAGCCTGCCGCTCTCGATCATTCGTGCCGTCATCCTGACTTCCGAGCCTTCCGAGTGGTTAGTCGATCACCGGCGGTACAGCACCGCGCCGACGGTTCGTCCAGGTCTCTTCGTCTTCCGTCAGGTAGTCGGGACGCGAAGAGCCGTCGCGGTCCTGTTCGTCACGGTCCGGGCGCTGGCTTCCGCGGCCGCCCATGCCCCGGGGCGACCCGACCACTCCGTTGGAGCTGGGGGTGCCTCGTCCGGCGGGACGCGGCGTCCCCTTGGCGTTGTTGGCGCCGACCACTCCGGCCTGGCTGGGGCGTGCGCCCGCCGTACGGCCCGCGGCCGGGCCCTCGCTGCCGACGACCGTGCCCTTCGGGATCCGCGAACCGGTGCTCCCGCCGGTGGTGCGCTGCGGGGTGCCGCCCGTGATGGGGTTGGCCTTGCCGCCGCCGGTACGCCCCGTTGCAGGCTGCTGCCCGGGCCGGCCGGTCTGCGGCGTCGAGCGGCCTGCCTGCGTGGACTGGGAGGTGGCCGGCGGTCCGCCCGCGCGCCCCATGGGGTTGTTGGTGCGGCCCGTCGTCTGGGAGCTCGTCGGGTTGCCCGGTCGACCCGTCATGGGCGAGTTCGTGGGGTTGCCCGTACGGCCCGTCATCGGCGAGCTCGTGGGGTTGCCCGTACGGCCCATCGTCTGCGGTCCCGTCTTCGGGCCGCCCGCACGGCCGACGGCCGGAGAGGTCGTCGGTCCGACAGGCCGGCCGAAGCCCGTGCGGCCGGTGGCCGTACGGGAAACCGGCGGGTTCCCGGTGACCTTGGGTCCTCCGGTGCGCGGCGGGGTGCCGAGCGTGACCGGCGGAGGCATGCCGGGGCCGGTCGGGGGCGGGGTGTTCGTGGGCACGGTCGGCGTGGGCGGGGTGTTCGGAAGAGTGGGCGCCGGAGGCGTCTTGACCGTGTCGATCTGGACCCTGGTGTCCTTGTCCTGCTCCCGGATCCCGTCGGAACCGTCGAGCTGGTCGCCGGTACGGGGCACCGTCTGCGTGGCGCGGTCCTCGCTGGCGCTGATGGACCCGGACGACTCCCTCGACAGACCGTCGCGGGAGGAGCCGGAGGAGCTGGACCCCGACCCCCCGCCTCCGAAGACGTCTCCGGCCGGCGGCGGCACCGCTGCCCTGTAAGCCTCCGGCGGCTTGGGCATCTCCTGGCCTTCCAGGGTGCTCTGCGAGACCGCGTAGAACGACGCCAGGCGGTTCATCTGGTTGATGGCCTCCTGGCGGTCCTTCTCCACCGCGACGGCCTTCTGGTACTCCTCCTTCTTCTCGGTCTTCTCCAGCTCCGAGAATTCCGAGGGCTTCCGCTGGTCGGCGCGGGTGTCGCGCGGCGGGACCGCGCTGCGGACCGAGGTCAGGCCGTCGTTGGCGACCTTCATCTGGGTGCCGACGGCGTTGGCGACCTTGCCGATGCCCCAGGCGTAGTTCGCGACCTCGGAGCCGTACCGCTGGAACTCGACGGCGGCGGTGCCCTCCCACTCGACGCTGCCGACGAACGTGGTCAGCGCCTTCGCGGCCGCGTTGAGCTCAGTGGTGGCCTTCACCAGGGCGTCGCCGGCGGAGGACAGCTGGGACGGCTGCGCGCTTTCGAGGAGGTCGAGCATCGCGTTGAGGCGGTGGCCCTCGAAGGACGTCTCGCCGTAGACGCTTCCCTTGGGCCTGAGGCGGACGTCGCCGAAGAAGGGGAGGCGGATGTCGTCCAGGGTCTCCAGGACGTTCGTGGCCTGGTACTTGGCCTGGATGTCGGCCGTGTCCTTCGCCTGCTGCTGCTCCTGCGGCGTCAGGTTCGACGGCGGGGGCGTGCTGGGGTTCGGGTTCGTCGTCTTCTCGTCACTCATGGTGCGTCACCCGATTCCTTCCGTCGCGGTGTCGGTCTGGCCGCGGCGCGCGGCCGGCTGCGCCGGGTCCTTGCCGCGGGCCTGCTCCTCGCGCTCGATGGCCTCGGCGCGCTCCTGGCTCAGTCGGGCCTGGATGTCGTGGAACTGGCGCCGCTGGTCCTCTTCCACGTTGTCGTAGCCGACGTCGGCCGCGTGGACGCCGATCTGGAGGAGTTCGATCTGGCCGCTGAGGGACTTGGAGAGCGACACCAGCGAGGCGTGGACGCGCTCGTACTCGGTGAAGAAGCCGTCCGCCTCGGCGAAGGGGATGCCGGTGCCGAACGCCGCGCGCGTCACGCGGTTCCCGTTCAGCTCGGAGGCGCCGCCGGCGCCCTTCTCCAGGTTCTCGACGACGTGCTCGATGTCCCGCTGGAACTTCCGCAGCGCGTCGACTCCGCGCTGAAGGTCACTCGCCATGACCGCCCCCGTCACCCGTCACGTGAAACACGAGCCAATCCTCCCCGTTTGCTCCTGCTGTCCTGCATTGCGATCGTGGAGACTCGCCATCCACGCTCACGCGCGTACCACTCTAGTGATTGCGACTGACAGCCCCAAGTCTCTTGTTCGTCACGAGACTTCTACAGTTCGATTCTTCACGCGACGCTATCAGGCGTGTGCGTCTGCAATGATCACCGGGCCGTCGCCGCCGCGCCGCGCCTGCGGCGGTGGTCCCGGACCGCCACCGCGGATCCCGCGATCGCCGCGACCAGCACTCCTCCGCTGACCACGACGTAGGTCGCCAGGCGGGCGGCGCGCTGTTCCGGGGTCTCCCCGATGTGGACGGCGGCGGGGGTGGGTGCCTCGGCGCGGGTGAGGCCTTCGCGGGCCACGGGCTGCTCGATGGGCTTGTCGTCCTCGGTCAGGGCCCTGACGGGGTCGACGACGCCCCAGCCGACGAGGCGGTCGTGGCCCGCCACGGAGCGTTCGGCGGTCTGCTGGATCTGGGCGACGATCTGCTTCTGGGTCCACTTGTCGTGCTTCGCCTTGATCAGGGCGGCGAGGCCGGCGACGTAGGGGGCGGAGAAGCTGGTGCCGTTGTCGGCGCAGTGGCCGCCGCCGGGGACCGTGGAGACCATGTCGACGCCGGGCGCGGCCACGCCGACGAAGTCGCCGGACTGGGAGAACTGGGCGCGTTCGTTGTTGCGGTCGGACGCGGCGACGGCGAGGACGCCCGGGTACGAGGCGGGGTAGGTGGCCTTGACGTTGCCGCCGAGGCCGTCGTTGCCCGCCGAGGCGACGATGACGATGTTCTTGTCCAGGGCGGCTTGGACGGCCTGTTCCAGGAGCGGGGTGGGCTTCACCGCGTCCGCCGTGTCCTGGGAGATGTTGATCACGTGCGCCTCTTTGGCGATGGCGTGGCGGATCGCCGTCGCCAGCGTCGTCGTGGTGCCGTTGCCGTCGGCGTCGTTCTGCTGGATGGGGATGATCGTGGCGTCCGGGGCCAGGCCGACGAAGCCGGTGCCCTTGGCGGGGCGGGCGGCGATGATGCCGGCGACCTTGGTGCCGTGGCCGACGGTGTCGGTGGTGCCGTTCTCCTTGCCGCGCTTCAGCTTGTAGCCGTTGGCGTCCTTGGCCTCCTTCGGGATCAGGTTGATCCCGCTCCGGGCGTCGACGGCCTTGGCCAGCTGGGGGTTCCTGACGTCGACGCCGGTGTCGATGACGGCGACGCGGACGCCCTTGCCGGTGGACTGCGCCCAGAGTTCGTCGAGTTGGACGCGCTGGAGGGACCAGGGCCGGCCCTCGTACTTCTTGTTCGGGAAGTTGCACTGACCGCCGTCGTCGGCCGCCGCGGTGGAGAGCGGGAGGCCGAGGGCGCAGAGCGTCGTCGCGGCGGCGACCAGGAGGGGGCGCCCGAGCGGGCGCGGGGGCGTCCTCACGAGCCCTGCGGCTGACGTGCGCCGCCGGTGGAGAGGCGGGGGCCGGTGGGCAGGAAGGTGGACCACTCGGCGGGGACGGGCAGCGGCTCGATGTTCTTGTAGCCGAGGCGGTTCTGGGCCTGCTGGGCCTCGGCCCGCCGGGCCTGCTTCTCCTCCTCGGAGCCGGAGGAGCCGATGCCGGAGTCGTCGGTGGCGGTGTCGCCGTTGGACTGCATGGCGTAGCGCAGGCCGGTGTCGGTGACGAGGAAGAGGAAGCCGCTGGCGGTGGTGGAGCCCTTGAACTGGCGGAAGAGCTGGCCGGATCCCGGGGTGACGTAGGCGCTGCTGGAGCCGGTCGGCAGGGTCGCGGGGAAGTCCTTGCCCGCCCAGGTGCTGAGGGTGGTCGCGCCGTTGTCCTCGTCGACCGCGCGGAGCACGTTGCAGACGGTGTTGCGGCTGCCTTCGCCGGTGCCCGCCTCGTTGACGGGGACGGGGACGGCCTCCGGCCACTTCTTGTCCTTGCCGAAGGCGCCGCCGGGCTGGAAGGCGCCGCCGCTGACGGAGGTGGCCTGGCCGGCCTGG
Organism: Streptomyces sp. NPDC056503; assembly: GCF_042794995.1. NCBI lineage: Bacteria > Bacillati > Actinomycetota > Actinomycetes > Kitasatosporales > Streptomycetaceae > Streptomyces > Streptomyces sp. NPDC056503. The sequence continues at coordinate 104,762 of NZ_JBHTST010000003.1, read as the reverse complement.
CCGAGGGCGACGAGTTGGCGGCTGTTGAGGAGCAGCTTGGCGGTGAAGTCCGAGACGGGGGCGACCCGGTCCTGGAGCACGACGTACATCTGCTTCCTGGTGCCGTCGGTCGCGGAGAGCACCATGCCGACCTTGCCGACCTCGGGCGGCAGGCCGCTGACGCCCGCGGCGGCGCCGGGCTCGCCGGGGAGCTTCGGGAAGGAGATGGTGTCGCCCTTGTGGAGGGTCTTCAGCCAGGGGTCCGAGACGCGCTGGGCGGCGCGGCCCTGGCCGACGAGCTGGCGGAGCAGCAGTTCGTCCTTCTCGACGGGGTACGCGGTCCCCTTGGCGTCGACGACGTAGCGGGTGCGGTCCGGGCCCTCGACGTAGAGGAGTTGGCCGCCGGTGAGCCGCTCGGGGCCGTCGGTCCTGGCCTCCTCGCGCGCGGCGAGGACGAAGGCGGCCTTCTGGATGGCGCGGCCGCCTTCGCCGGGGCGTTCGCAGACGGCCCAGCGCTTGGCGGCGCCGGCCTCCTTGGGGTCGGGGAGCCGGTCGGGGGCGTAGGGGATGCCGAGGGTGGCGCCGTGCGGGATCTTGCCGCTGTCGAGCACCGACTCGGCGACGGTGATGATCTTGTCCTTGTCGGGGTCGAGGAGCAGCTTCGCCGACGACATGTTGAGGACGGGGTGGAGCTGGAGCTTGTCGCCGGTCTTGAGGACCACGTACCGGGTGGTCGACTTGTCGGCGATGATGACGTTCTGCCCGGGCTTGTCCCAGTCCTTGGGGGCGACGGGTTTGAACATGCCCCAGGCCCCGAAGACGGCGAGGACCACCACGCCGACGATGGCGCCCGGCACCACCGCGCGCAGCGGGCGCGGCGCGCCCTCCTCGGAACCCGTCGAGTTCGGCTGCACGAACTGCGCGACCAATCTCCGCTTCGCGAAGGTGTAGGCGTTCAGTTCGTCCCGTCGTGATGCCATCTGATGTGTCGTCCCTCTCCCCGCCGGCCGACCAGGTTGCCACACTCGGCGGGTCCTTCCGCCGGCCCGCCGCCCCCTACTATGCCTGGCGGCACCCGTGTCTCACCGCTCAGGTAGGGTGATCGCCCGGTCAACGCCCATGGGAATTCGGCTATTACGGACACGAGGGGGCAACGCGGCGATGGGTACGGCGACGCGTGCGCGCGACGGGCGGCGGACCAGCGGCCGAGCGCCTCAATCTTCCCGACGGCAACGCAGCAACGAGCGTGGTGAGGCACGCCCCGGCGCCCCTGGCCCCGGGGCCGCCCAGGCCGTCCCCGCGACGACGACGCTGCGCCCGCTGTCGCGCACCGGCCGGGTCGGCCCCGTCCATCTCCGTCAGCTCGTGCTGGTGGAGGCGGCGCTCGCGCTGGTGGCCGTCGGCTTCGTGATGGGCGGGCTCTGGCTGGTCCCGACGTGCGTGGTCGCCGGTGTCCTGGTGCTCCTCGCGGTGATACGCCGCCGCGGCCAGGCCGTGCAGGACTGGATGGGGACGGCGCTCGCGCTCCGCTCGCGCCGGCGCGACACCGCTCCCTCGGCGCCCGACGCGGACCCGGCCCTCGCCCCCGTCACCGAGAGCGTGCGGGGCTTCGGCGCCAGCCCGTACGTCGACCGCAACCACCGCACCGTCGGCATGCTGGGCGACGGCTCGTTCCTGACCGCCGTGTTGCGCGTCGAGGCGAGCGGTTCCGCGCTGCGGCCGGTCTTCGGCGCCCGCGCCTTCCCGCTGACCCTCCTCGGCGACGCCCTGGAGGTCGACGACATCGTGGTCGAGTCGGTCCAGCTGGTGCAGCAGGTCCGCCCCGCCCCGGCGCCGCACCTCCCCCAGCAGGCCGTGGCCCGGCTCTCGTACACCCCCCTCCAGGAGCGGACCGGGGCGCCCGCGCTGCGGCTGACCTGGGTGGCGGTGAAGCTGGACCCGGAGCGCTGCAAGGAGGCGGTCGCCGCGCGCGGCGGCGGCCTGGAGGGCGCGCAGCGCTGCCTGGTGCGGATCGCGGACCATCTGGCGAGCCGGATCACCGGCGCCGGTTTCCAGGCGGTCGTCCTGGACCAGGAGGAAGTCAACTCGACGATCGCGACGGCGGCCTGCACGAGCCCGCACGCGGCCGCGCGGGCGGGCCGGGCGGACGCCGCGCCGCAGCGGCGGACGGCCGAGACCTCCCGGGTCTGGCGGTGCGACGACCGCTGGCACACCACGTACGCGGTCGGGCGCTGGCCCGAGTTGGGGCGGGGCGCGGCCCCGCTGCCGCGGCTGGTCTCGCTGCTGACCTCGGTCCCCGCGTACGCCACGACCTTCAGCCTCACCGTCCGGCGCGGGACGCGCCAGGGCACGATGGAGATCGGCGGCCACGTCCGGGTCACCGGCGGCTCCGACAACGAACTGGTCCGGGTGCGCCGGACGCTGGAGCAGGCGGCGCGCACCGCGAAGGTCGGCCTGCTGCGGCTGGACCGCGAACAGCTGCCGGGCGTACTGGCGACGATGCCTCTCGGGGGTGCGCGATGACGGGCCGTGGTGGAGCGGTGAAGGGGCTGCGCGGTCTGATCGGCCCGCGGCACGCGGGGCACACCGTCCCGGCGGCCGAACTGGGCGCGCTCTCCCTCCCGGTGGGCGACGACGGCGTGGTGATCGGCGAGGACTCCGAGGGGCGCTCGCAGCTGGTGGGCTTCCACCGCTCGACGCCGTACGACGTCCTGCTGATCGGCGGTCTGTGGACGGCCCAGGTGCTGGCGCTGCGCGCCGCCGCCACCGGCTCGCGGGTCGTGGTGGAGACCGGCCGGCCGCACGCCTGGGTGGGACTCGCGCAGGCGGCGGGCGCGGGCCTGGAGTGCATCACGCTCCATGACGTGGGCCGGGTCCCGCCGCTGGGCGCGACCGTCGGCAGCCCGGCCGTCGTGGTGCGGGACTGCGGCATGCGGCCGCCGCGCGGGCGGGTCGTCTCCTCGCCGTGGCAGTCGGTGCTGACCCTGCTGCCGTACCTCAGCCCGGTCGCCCCGCGGCTGATGCGCGCGGCCACGCTCGTCGGCATCCAGCGGGTCTCGCCCCAGGAGGCCCAGCAGACCGGGCGCATCCTGGGGCTGACGCGGACCGAGGTCGACGCGCTCCCGACGCTCGCGGACGGCGTGACGCTGTGGTGCGCGGGCGGCGAGCGGCACTGGGTCATCACCAACGCCACGGACGCGGAGTCGGGCCTGCTGGGCACGGCCCGCCGCATGGACTGACGGAGCCGCCCCCACCGGCCGCGTGGCCTGGGGCGACCCCCGGCCGCGTGGACCGACGGGCCTCCGCCCGCGATCGTCCGAAGCGGCCCCCGCGCGGGGCCGGTTTCCCTAGTATTTCTCCTGGTGGCACGGGCGGGGCCCAACTCCCCCACGCCACGGGACACATGGTCCGCCGACAGGCCGTGAACGAAAGGAACTCCCATGGGGAGCGCGCAGGAGAAGGACGAGTTGTACGCCCTCGACATCTCGGACGTCGAGTGGATCGGCGCCCCCGGCACGAGCCCGGACGAGGAGCGCGTCGAGATCGCCCATCTGCCGAACGGCGCCGTCGCCATGCGTTCCTCGCTGGACCACGGCACCGTGCTGCGGTACACGGAGGCGGAGTGGACGGCGTTCGTGCTCGGCGCGCGGGACGGCGAGTTCGACCTGCGCTGAGCCCGTGGGCCCCGTCCTCCGCCGGTGGGGCCCGTGACGAACCGGCGGTCGGATGCCCGGAACCGGGTGCCCGGCCGCCGGTTCGTCACGTCACCCGTTCGGGCAAGGGGTCAGGTGGCGAGAGGTGAGGTTCGCCAAGCGGTGAGGGCGGGCAGGGCGGGCCGGATTCCACCGTGTCGCACCCTCTCGTACGGTTTCGCCCCGGGCACTTCCTCACGCTCCGCCGTACCGGCGTCACCCTGGCCGCGCCCCCGGCCGGAGCCGCGGCCTCCGGGAGAGGACGGGCCTGCCGCCGTGACGGCGAGGGCGTTTAGGGTGGGTGGGGGCGCGGCGGAGTATCCCTCGGAACGGTCGCCGGGTCCGAGGGGAGAGCCGCCCGACCGGCAGCGAACGGTGGCCCCGACGCACGACGGCACAAGGGTGCTCGACCACACCATGGAGGCAAAGTGAACGGCGATCGCGACGACATCCGCGGGGGCTGGAACGTGCCCGCCGACGAGTCCGACGCGGATCCCGCCGAGATGACGGGCGAGTTCACCATCGACTACACCCCGCCGGCCTGGTACACGCAGAACGCGCCGGGCGGTTCGGGGGGCGTCGGTGCCACTCCCCCGCCGCCGACGGGCGCCCCGCTCCCGGTTCCCGGGGTGCCTCCGGGCGGCCTCCAGCCCGGCTGGACGCACAACCCGCCGCCGCCCGGCCAGGGCCCGGTCCCCGTCCCGGGGCAGGCCCCCGCGCCCGGACCCTACGGGGCGTACGGCCCCGAGGCCGGCGCCCCCGGCATGCCCCCCGCCTACCCGGCGGCCCCCGCGCCCGGAACCCACGGAGGGTACGGGCCCGAGGCCGGTGCCCACGGCGCGCCGCCCGCGTACCCGGCACCCGCGGCCGCGCCCGCGCCCGGCCAGATCCCGGGACAGGCGCCCGCGCCCGGACCGTATCCGGGGTACGGCCCCGAGGCCGGTGCTCCCGGCGTGCCCGCGGCCCCGCCCGCCTACCCGGCCCCCGCGACGCCCTTCGGCGGCGGCGACCTGGAGAGCGGCGCCACCGTGCGCTTCAACCCCGCCGCGCTGCGGCCCGACGGGGCGGCGCAGCCCGCCCCCACCGACCCGGCGGCCGGTCCTCTCCCGGGCTCCCCCGAGGCCGCGGGCCTGGCCCGCGCCGACGTCCCCCCGGTGCCCGTCGCGGACGAGCCCGCTCCGGCCGTCGAGCCGCAGGATCCGCGTACGGACGCGGAGGCGGCCCCGGAGGCCCCCGCCGCCGAGGCGGAGCAGGCCGAGCCGGAGGCCGATGCCGCCACGGCTCCGTCCGACGAGCACGGCGAGCACGACGAGTACGACGGGACCGGGGCCCCGACCGACGCCGAGGCACGGTTCGACACCGAGGCCGAGGCCGGCACCGAGGCCGAGGCGGAGACGGACGCGCGGTCCGCGAGCGCGGAAGACGACGCCGAGGCGCCGGTCGCCGAGGCCGCGCCCTCCGACGCCGCCCCCGACACCGCCCCCGCCGCCGCGCCGCTCCCCGCCGAGGACACCCCGGCTACCCCGGCTACCCCGGTCGACGGGACCGCCGCCCCCGCCGTCCCCGGGGCCTTCCCCGGCGCCCCCGCCACCGGCGGCGCGCTGCCGCCGCTGCCGCCGGACTTCCCGGCCGCCTCCCCCGAGGCCCACCAGGGTCCGCAGGTCCCCGCGCCCGCGCCGCAGTGGCCCGGGCATCCGGCGGCCGCCGCCCCCGGAGCCGTACCGCCGCAGGGCGGGTACGGCTACCCCCAGGGCTCCGCCCTCCCGCCACAGGCCCAGGCGCCCGGCGTGCCCGCCGGGTACGGCTACCCGCACCCCGGCGCGCAGCCGCAGCCCCAGCCCGAGGCCCCCGGCACCCCCGGCCTTCCTCCGCAGGCCCAGGCCCAGGCCCCCGCCGCCACGCCCGCCGGGTACGGCTACCCGCCGCCGCCCGCCGCCGCCCAGGGCGGTTACGGCTACCCGCACCCCGGCGCGCAGCCGCAGGCCCCCGTGCCCGGCGGATACGGCTACCCGCAGGGACCCGGTGCGCCGGGCACGCCGGGCGCGGCGCCCGGCGACCTGCCTCCGCAGGGGCCGGACGGGTACGGCTACCCGCCGGGTGGCGTCGACCCGCGGACCGGGGCGGCCTGGCCGCAGGCGGTCACCCACGACCAGCGCGAGCGGTCCGTGCCGGGGGCCCCGCTCGGGTACACGGCGGCCGTCGAGCTCTCCTCCGACCGGCTGCTGCGCAACAACAAGCAGAAGCCCAAGTCGAGCCGGAACCCCGGCGCGTCCTCCCGTTTCAAGCTGGGCGGCAAGAAGGAGGAGCAGGAGCGGCAGCGGAAGCTGGACCTGATCCGCACGCCGGTCCTCTCCTGCTACCGGATCGCGGTCATCTCGCTGAAGGGCGGCGTCGGCAAGACCACGACGACGACCGCGCTCGGCTCGACCCTGGCCACCGAGCGGCAGGACAAGATCCTGGCGATCGACGCCAACCCGGACGCCGGCACGCTCGGCCGCCGGGTGCGGCGCGAGACCGGGGCGACCATCCGCGACCTGGTGCAGGCGATCCCGTACCTCAACTCGTACATGGACATCCGCCGGTTCACCTCGCAGGCGCCGTCCGGCCTGGAGATCATCGCCAACGACGTGGACCCGGCCGTCTCGACGACCTTCAACGACGAGGACTACCGGCGGGCGATCGACGTCCTCGGCAAGCAGTACCCGGTCATCCTCACCGACTCCGGCACGGGTCTGCTCTACAGCGCCATGCGCGGGGTGCTCGACCTGGCCGATCAGCTGATCATCATCTCCACGCCGTCCGTGGACGGCGCCTCCAGCGCCTCGACGACCCTGGACTGGCTGTCGGCGCACGGGTACGCGGATCTGGTGCAACGCTCGATCACGGTCATCTCGGGGGTCCGCGAGACCGGCAAGATGATCAAGGTCGAGGACATCGTGCAGCACTTCCGCACCCGCTGCCGCGGCGTGATCGTGGTGCCCTTCGACGAGCACCTGGCGGCCGGCGCCGAGGTCGACCTCGACATGATGCGGCCCAAGACCCGGGAGGCGTACTTCGACCTCTCGGCGATGGTGGCCGAGGACTTCGCGCGGGCGCAGCAGGCGCAGGGCCTGTGGACCGGCGACGGCCACGGCGGCCTGCCGCCGCACATGGCGCCGCCGATGCCGGGGCAGTACGCCCCCGGTCAGCCCGCGCCCGGTCAGCCGTACGGCGCTCCGCCCGCGCCCGGTCAGCCGTATCCCGGGCAGCCGATGCCGGGTCAGGCCGCGCCCGGTCAGCCGGGGCAGCCCGCTCCGGGGCAGCCGTACGGCGCTCCGCCCGCGCCGGGCCAGCCGTACCCCGGGCAGCCGATGCCGGGTCAGTACGCGCCCGGTCAGCCGTACCCGCCGCAGGCGCAGGCGCAGCCGTACCCGCAGCCGGGCCAGCCGCCGGTCCCGGGTCAGCCCGGACAGCCGGGGCAAGCCGGATATCCCGGACAGCCGTACGGGCAGCAGCCCTACCCGCCGGCGGCGACTTCCGGCCAGCCGGGGCAGCCGGGGCAGCCCGCGCAGCCGTACGGGCAGCAGCCCGCCGCGGGGCAGCCGTTCGGGCAGCCGCTGCCTCCGCAGACGCCTCCGGGGACTCCCCCGCAGGCGCCGCCAGCCCCTCAGCAGTAGGGCGTCACAGGAGTAGACCAATGAGGCCCCGTACCGGTTCACCGGTACGGGGCCTCCTTGCATTCCCGCAGCCCACACGGGGTTTGAGTCATCGTTGACGACGGCAGACCACCGCTGATACATCTTCGCTTCACTTGACGTCAGCCCAAGATCCACGACTCCACGACAGATCCCCCGACGCGAGGTCACGTCCCATGGTCATGGTCACGAAGGTTCCCTCCCGCCCACTCTCCCGCCGGCCGGACCGGCCCCGCCGGACCGTACGTCTGCTGCTCGCCGCCGGTCTCACCACCGCCTCGCTCGCGGCCCTCCCCGCCACCACCGCCGCCGCCGAGGACGACAAGTCCGGCGGCACGACGCTCACGGTGGCCGTCTCGCAGAGCATCGACTCGCTCAGCCCGTTCCTGGCCCAGAAGCTCACCTCGACCAGCATCCACCGGCTGGCCTACGAGTACCTCACCAACTACGACGCGAAGGACGCCAGGACCGTCCCCGCCTTCGCCACCGAGTGGTCCTCCTCGCCGGACAAGCTGACGTGGACGTACAAGATCCGCGAGGACTCCACCTGGTCCGACGGGAAGCCGGCCACCGCCGAGGACGCGGCCTGGACCTTCAACAAGATGATGACCGACCCGAACGCGGCCACCGCCAACGGCAGCTTCACGGCGAACTTCGCCGAGGTCACCGCCCCCGACCCGGGCACCCTCGTCATCCGGCTGAAGAAGCCGCAGGCGACGATGACCGCGCTCGACGTGCCGATCGTGCCGAAGCACGTGTGGGAGAAGGTCGGCGACTTCTCGAAGTTCAACAACGACCGGCAGTTCCCGATCGTCGGCAACGGCCCCTTCGTCATCACCGACTTCAAGGTCGACCAGTACCTCAAGCTCAAGCCGAACAAGACCTTCTGGCGGGGCGCACCCAAGTTCGACGAACTGGTCTTCAAGTACTACAAGGACGGCGACGCGGCCGTCGCCGCCCTCCAGAAGGGCGAGGTGTCCTTCGTACCGAACCTGACGCCCGCCCAGGCCGCGGCACTGAAGACGCAGAAGGACATCAAGGTCAACGACGCCCCCGGGCGCCGCTTCTACGCCCTCGCCACCAACCCCGGCGCCCGCGCCAAGGACGGCAAGACCTTCGGGAACGGACACCCGGCCCTCCTCGACCCCGCCGTGCGCAGGGCGCTCTTCCTCTCCGTCGACCGCGCCACCCTCGTCGAGAAGGTCTTCCAGGGGCACGCCGTCGAGGGCGAGGGGTACATCCCGCCCCGCTTCGGCTCCTACTTCTGGAAGCCCGAGGGCGCCCAGAAGCGCGGCTACGACCCGGCCGCCGCCGCGAAGGCGCTCGACGACGCCGGATACGCGAAGAACGGCGAGGGGAAGCGGATCGGCAAGGACGGCAGGCCGCTCTCCTTCCGGATCCTCTGTCACGCCACCGACCCGAACGACAAGGCGGTCGGCAAGTACCTCCAGGAGTGGTGGGGCGAGCTCGGCATCGGCCTGACCGTCGAGTGCATGGACAGCGTCTCCGACCCCTGGGTCAAGGGCGACTACGACCTCGCCTTCGACGGCTGGTCGGTCAACCCCGACCCGGACTACGTCCTCTCCATCCACACCTGCGGCACCCTCCCGGCCACCCCGAAGGACACCGGCGCCACCGACAACTTCATCTGCGACAAGCGGTTCGACGAGCTCTACGCCCAGCAGGCGGTGGAGTACGACACCGCCAAGCGGGCGGACCTGGTCAAGCGGATGCAGTCCCGGCTGTACGACACGGGGTACATGAACGTCATGGCCTATCCCAACGCCCTGGAGGCGTACCGCACCGACCAGATCGCCTCGATCACGACCATGCCCGAGGCCGCGGGCAACCTGTGGGGGCAGGACGGCTACTGGTCCTGGTGGTCGGCCGTGCCAGCCGCCTCCGCGTCCGGCTCCGGGGACGGCTCCGACGCGTCCTCGGCCGGGGTCCTGATCGGCGTCGGGGCGGCCGTGGTCGTCGTCGCCGGCGGACTCGTCCTCTTCCGGATGCGCCGGCGCGCCACCGCCGACGACCGCGAGTAGCGATGACGACGGCAAGCACCCCCGCCGGCGTGGCGCGGGCCGAGGAGGCCCGCGCCACGGACGGCGCATCCCGCACCGGTGTCGCTTCCGGCTACCTCCGCCACGCGGCGGGGAAGCTGGGCGGCGCGCTCGTCTCCCTCTTCGCCGTCCTGGTCACCAGCTTCTTCCTCTTCCGGATCATCCCCGGTGACCCGGTGAAGGCGATGACCCACGGCATCCCCACCTCCGCCGAGCAACTGGCCACCCTGCGCCGTCAGTTCGGCCTCGACCTGCCCCTGTGGCAGCAGTTCACCGACTACTGCGCCAAGGCGCTCGCCGGCGACTTCGGCACCTCCTTCCAGTTCCGCGCCCCGGTCGGCGAGCTGATCGCGGCGAAGCTGCCGGCGACGCTGCTGCTCACCGGGGTCGCCGTGGTGCTCTACTCGGCGCTCGGGCTCTGGCTCGGCACCCGCTCGGCGTGGCGGCACGGCGGCCTCGGCGACCGGGTGAACACCGGCGTCGCGCTCACCCTGTGGTCGGTGCCGTCGTTCTGGCTCGGACTGCTGCTCATCATCGTCTTCTCGGTGGGCATGGGCCCGATCCCCGGGCTCTTCCCGACCGGCGGCATGGAGTCGGGGACGGGCGAGACCGGCTTCGCGTACGTCCTCGACGTCGCCCACCACCTCGTCCTCCCGGTGGTGACGCTGGTCGCGGTCGGCTACGCCCAGACGCTGCTCGTGATGCGGTCCTCGCTCCTCGACGAGATGGGCGGCGACTACCTGACGACCGCCCGGGCGAAGGGCCTCAAGGACGACGAGGTGCGGCGCCGGCACGCGGTGCCCAACGCGCTGCTGCCCACCGTCACCATGGTCTTCATCAACCTGGGCCATGTGGCGGCCGGCTCGATCCTGGTGGAGACGGTCTTCTCCTGGCCGGGGCTCGGCGGACTCTTCTACCAGGCGCTCAGCGTGCCCGACCTCCCGCTCGTCCAGGGCCTGTTCGTCGTCTTCGCCGGAGCGATGATCCTGATGAACCTCCTCGCCGACCTGCTCTATCCGCTGCTCGACCCCCGGGTGGGCCGATGACCTCTCTCGCATGGGAGCGCCGCAAGGGCTCCGCGGCGCGCTTCTGGCAGGCGTACCGGAACCACCGGGCGGGCCTGTACGGGCTGGCCGGGCTGGCGCTGATCGCCCTGCTCGCGCTCACCGCGCCGCTGACCGTCGGCGCCGACGTCCAGTCGGTGACCAACGCGCCCGGTACGGCCCTGGAGCCGCCGAGCGCCGAGTTCCCCCTCGGCACCGACCAGTTCGGCCGCTCGCTGCTCGGCCTGCTGATCTGGGGCGCCCGGATCTCACTGCTCGTGGGGCTGCTCGCGGCCACGCTGTCCGTCGCCATCGGCACCCTCGTCGGGGTCCTCGCCGGCCACTACGGCGGCTGGCTCTCCACGGTCGTCATGCGGATCACCGACTGGTTCCTGGTGATGCCGACGCTGGTCCTGGCGATCGTGCTGGCCACCGTGATGTCCCGGTCGATGTGGACGGTGGTGCTCGCCATCGGGGTCACCTCCTGGCCCACCACCGCCCGGCTCGTGCGGGCGCAGACGATCGCCGTCGAGTCCCGTCCGTACATCGAGCGGGCCACCGCGCTCGGCGGCGGGCACCGGCACGTCATGGCCCGGCACGTGCTGCCCAACGTGATGCCGCTGGTGCTCGCGCAGACCACGCTCGGCATCTCCACCGCGATCCTCACCGAGGCCACCCTCGCCTTCCTCGGACTCGGCGACCCGACGGTGGTGTCCTGGGGCGGGATGCTCCAGGACGCCCGCGAGGCCGGCGCGGTCTCCTCCGGGCACTGGTGGTACCTGGCCCCGCCCGGGATCGCGATCGCGCTGGTCGCGCTCGCCTTCACGCTCTGCGGCCGGGCCGTCGAATCCGTGCTCAACCCGAGGCTGGGGGTGGGGCGTTGAGCCTCCTGGAGATCAGGGACCTGAGGGTCACGTACGGCTCGGGGGCCGCGGCCGTACCCGCCGTGCGCGGGGTCGACCTCAGCCTGGAGGCCGGGTCGAAGCTGGGCGTGGCCGGGGAGTCCGGCTGCGGGAAGTCGACGCTGGCGCTCGCCCTGCTGCGGCTGCTGCCCGCGACCGCCCGGCTCGAAGGGGAGATCCTCCTCGACGGGGAGGACGTCCTCGCCATGAAGTGGGGGCGGCTGCGGGCGGTCCGCTGGGCGGGCGCCTCGATCGTCTTCCAGGGCGCGATGCACTCGCTGAACGCGGTCCGCCGGATCGGCGACCAGATCGCCGAGCCGCTCCTGGTGCACAGGCGGGCCACCCCGGCCGAGGCCCGCAAGCGGGTCGCCGCCCTCCTCGAACAGGTGGGCCTCCCGGCCTCCCGGGCCGCCGGCTATCCGCACGAGCTCTCCGGCGGACAGCGCCAGCGCGTGATGATCGCGATGGCGCTCGCCTGCGAGCCCCGGCTGATCGTCGCCGACGAGCCGACCACCGCCCTCGACGTGATGATCCAGGCGCAGATCCTGCGGCTGATCGAGCGACTCGTCGCCGAGGAGTCCATCGGCCTGATGATGATCAGCCACGACCTGGCGGTCCTCGCCGACACCTGCGACCGGCTCGCCGTCATGTACGCGGGCCGGATCGTCGAGGAGGGCCCGGCCCGCGAGGTGTACGGCTCGGCCGCCCACCCCTACGGGCGGGCGCTGTCCTCGGCCTTCCCCCGGATCGGGGACCCGGCCTCGCGGCGGGCGCCGCGCGGCCTGCCCGGCGACCCGCCGGACCCGGCGGCGCTGCCGGACGGCTGCGCCTTCCACCCCCGCTGCCCGGTGGCGGTGGCGGAGTGCGCCGAGCACGACCAGCAACTGCGGACGGCGGGCGCGGGACACCGGGCCGCCTGCGTCCTCGTGGGAAGGGAAAGCGGATGACCGAGGCTCTGCTGGCGGCGAGCGGGGTGCACGTCACCTTCCCCGGGCGGCGGGGCGCGCCGCCGTCCCGGGCCGTCGACGGAGTGGACCTGGAGATCGGCGCGGGCGAGATCGTGGCCCTGGTCGGCGAGTCCGGCTGCGGCAAGACGACCCTGGCGCGCACGCTCCTCGGCCTGGTGAGGCCCGGGGCCGGCACGGTCTCCTTCGCCGGGCGGCCCCTCGCGTACTCCGGCAGGGCGCTGAAGGCGTACCGGCGCCGCGCCCAGCTCGTCCTCCAGGACCCGAGCGGCTCCCTCAACCCCCGGCACACCGTGTACGAGGCGGTCGCCGAGGGGCTGCGGATCCACGGCTACGAGGGCGACGAGCGGGCGGCGGTCGCGGAGGCGCTCGCCCGGGCCGGGCTGCGGCCGCCCGAGCGGTTCTTCCTGCGCTACCCGCACGAACTCTCCGGCGGGCAGCGCCAGCGGGTGGTGATCGCCGGGGCGCTCGTCCTGGAGCCCGAACTCATCGTCGCGGACGAGCCGGTGGCCTCCCTGGACGCCTCGGTACGCGGCGAGATCCTGGCCCTGCTGCTCCGGCTGCGCGACGAGCTCGGGCTCTCCGCCCTGGTCGTCACCCATGACCTGGGCCTGGCCTGGAACATCGCGGACCGGGTGGCGGTGATGTACCTGGGCCGGGTGGTGGAGACGGGCCCGGTCGAGACGGTGCTGACCGCGCCCCGCCATCCGTACACCCGCGCGCTGCTCTCGGTGCTCCCGGAGTCGGAGGCGCCCCCGGTGGTCCTGACCGGCGAACCGCCGGACCCGGCCCGGATCCCCGGCGGCTGCCGCTTCCACGCCCGCTGCCACGTCCTGGCCTCGGGCGAGGCGGCCCCGGTCGCCGACCGCTGCCGCACCGAGCCCCTGCCGGTCCTCCGCGCGGGCGGCGGCGAGCGGGGGGTGGCCTGCCACTGGGCGGCGGCCGGGGGGTGATCCGGGCGGCGGTGCACGTCACCCGGTGACGGTCACGCCTGTCCGGCGTCGTACTCGGCCGTCATGGCCCGGCACTTGTCCACGTCGCCGGCCATGGCCACGAGGAGGTCGTCGAGGGTGTCGAACTTGAGCATGCCGCGCACGTAGGCGAGGAAGTCGACGGTGACGTGGAGGCCGTACAGGTCGAGGCCCTCGCGGTCGATCGCGTACGCCTCCACCGTCCGCTCCGTGCCGTCGAACTGCGGGTTGGTGCCGACGGAGATCGCCGCCGGCATCCGCTCGCCGTTCGCGGTCAGCCAGCCGGCGTAGACGCCGTCGGCGGGGATCGCGGTGTGCGGCAGGGTCTCCACGTTGGCCGTGGGGAAGCCCAGTTCACGGCCGCGCTGGGCGCCGCGCACGACGATGCCCTCGACCCGGTGCGGGCGGCCGAGGATCTCGGCGGCGCCGGTCATGTCGCCCTCGGCGACGAGCCGGCGGGTGAGGGTGGAGGAGAAGGGCTGTCCGCCGCCGGCGGCGCCGCTCACGTACAGGTCGATCACCTCGACCTCGTAGTCGTAGGTGGCGCCCAGCTCGGTGAGGTACTCCACGTTGCCCGCGGCGCGGTGGCCGAAGCGGAAGTTGGGGCCCTCGATGACGGCCCGGGCGTGCAGCTTGTCGACGAGCACCTTGACGATGAAGTCGGCCGGCGACAGCTGCGAGAACTCCGCCGTGAACGGCAGCACGAGGACGGCGTCCACGCCGAGTTCGGCCATCAGCCCGGCGCGCCGGTGGTGCGGGGCGAGCAGCGGCGGGTGGCTGCCGGGGCGCACCACCTCGGAGGGGTGCGGGTCGAAGGTGACCACGACGGCGGGGACGCCCAGCTCGCGGGCGCGCTCGACGGCCCGCCCGATGATCAGCTGGTGCCCGCGGTGCACACCGTCGTAGGAGCCGATGGTGACGACGCTGCGCCCCCAGTCCTGGGGGATGTCCTCCAAGCCACGCCAGCGCTGCACTGTGACCGCTCCTCGTCCGCCTGTTCGCCCTGTGCGCCCATTACGCAGGTCTAAGACTGCCATGCCCACGCCCGTCGGTCCGCATCGGCATGGGCGGAGCCGGGTGTTCGCGGCGCGGGCACGGCCCCCGCGAGCAGCGCGGCGAAGGCCGGGTGGTCGGCGGCGAGCGCGGCGAGCAGCCGGTCGCGGCGGGCCGCGCCGCCCGGGTCGCGGGCGTGGAGGACGGCGGTACGGGCCAGCAGCGCGCGGTTGCGCGGGAGCGAGCGGCGGGCCGCGCCCTCGGCGGCGGCGGTCAGCAGCGCGTCCGCCACGGCGGGGTCGCCGGGCCCGGTCGCGTACGTCTCGTGGTCGAGGAGCACGTCGAGGAGTTCGGCCCGCAGATGGCGGGAGGCGCCGCTGCCCGGGGCGGCGAGCACGGGCGCGAGCGCGCGCCGGACGGCGGCGGGCGGGCCGTGGATCAGCCCGACCACCAGCGGGAAGAGCACGGCGCGGGCGGTCGGCCCCTCCTCGAACCGCAGGTCGACGTAGCCGGCGACGTGCCCCGCGCCCTCGGGGTGGCGGCTCGCGTACTCCCGGACGAGGCCGGCGATCCGCCGGGTGAGTCCGGGCGCGTCGACCGCGGCGAGGGCCCGCAGCGCGCCGCCCGGGTCGCGGCCCTGGTCCAGCCGTTCCCGGAAGGCGCCGAGGACGGCCTCGGGGTGCTCGGCCAGCGCCCCGGCGAGCGCGTCGGCGGGCACCCGGGGATCGGCGAGGGCGCGCGCCAGGTACGCGGCCCGGGTGTACGGGTCCCGGACGAGGACGCCGAGCGCGGCCCCGTGCAGCCCCCGGTCGGCGGCCCGGCCGAGCAGCGCGCCCGCCGCGTACCGCAGCAGCTCCCGCTCCTGCCCGTCCTGTCCGCGCGCGGCGAGCAGGGTGCCGTAGACGGCCGCGGCGACGCGCCGCTCCGGCCTCCCGTCGTCGTGCGCCCACCGGTCCACCGCCCGGCAGAGCGCCGCCGGCTCGTCGTCGACGAGCGCCCCGAGCAGTCCCTCGGCGAGCGGGTGCGCGGTGGCGACCAGCGCCTCGCAGAGGTCGTCGGCGGCGAGCCCCCGGTGCGCGTGCAGCAGCTCCCGCGCGACCGTGCCCACGCTGGCGTACGGCCGCGGGGGCAGGCCCCGTCCGTCCGTGAACCAGCGGCAGAGCAGGGGCTGGATCTCCCGGGTCCTGGCGACGAGCAGCTCTTCGGCGAGGGCGAGGAAGCGCGGCGGGTCGGCGGTGACGAGCCGGCGCAGCAGGTCGAGTCGCTCGTCCTCGCCGACGGCGAGCCGTCCCCACCACTCCGGCCCGAAGGGCTCGAAGGCCCCCGCCCGGGCCGCGCCCTCTCCCACCCGGTCGGCGAGCCGGCGCAGCACGGGCAGGTACGGCCGAGGGTCGCCGACCCTGTCGAGGGTCCGCGCGAGCAGCGTGCGCGCCCACCACACGGCGTCCTCGGGCGCCTCGTCCCCGAAGCCCGCCAGGGCTCCGGCGAGCCGGCCGAGCGGCGGCGCCAGGGCCGCGGGGCCGCCTTCCCGGTGCACCAGCAGCAGCGCCTGGAGAAGGATCCCGACCCGGTGCCGGGGCACGGGCGGCCGCTCCGGCACCGGGGCCGGCCGCCGGGCGTCGGCCCCGGGATCCGCGGGTTCCGCGGCCTCGTCGGGGCGGCCGTGGACCAGGGCGTCGAGGGCCGTGCCGAGGTCCAGGTGGGCGGCCTGGAGCCAGTCGGCGAGTTCCTCGTGGGCGAAGCGGTAGCCGGTTCCGGCGGGGACGAGGAGGCCTTCGGTGAGGACGGCGGAGGCCCAGCCGTCGCGCCAGGGGAAGAGGTCCTCGAAGGAGGCGCGGTCGAGGAGGCCGTGGCCGGGGCCCAGGCAGCGCCGGGCGGCCTCGTGGACCTGGCCGGTGACGCGGGCGGCGAGCCGGCGGACGGCGCGGCCGCCGGGCAGCGGGCGGGCGTCCGCGGCGATCCGGACCGCGATCCGCAGGCACATCAGGTCCAGGTGCGCCGTGAAGATCTCGGCCCGTCCGGGCCGGCCGGGCACCTCGCCGGGGAGCGCGGCCCGCACCTCGGCGAGCAGCCGCAGGGCCAGCGGGTGCCGGGCGTCGGCCGCGTCGAGGTCGTCGTCCCCGATGCCGTACCCCCGGCGCACGGCCTCGGCCTCGGCCTCGGTGAGGTCGCCGAGCGCCAGCGCGGCGGGGGCGGCGCTCCACAGCGGCGCCGCCTGCTCGGCGTGCTCGGGGCGGCAGGCGAGGGCGAGCCGGACGCCGTGGGCGCGCAGCCAGCGCTCGGTGGCGGCGGTCCAGGCGGCGAGCCGGTGGGCGAGGAGCGGGGGCATCTCCTCGGGGGCGTCGAGGACCACGAGGAGCGGCCGCCCGGCCTCCCGGGCGAGGCCAGCGGCCCGCTCGGCGGTGACGGGGTCGCCGGCGGCCCCGGAGGCGGCGGCGATCCGCGCGGCCTGGTCCAGCACCCGCCCGACGGCCTCGGCGAGCGAGCCGTCGCCCTCCCGGAGGTCGGCGCCGCGCAGCCGGACGGTCGGCGCGGCCGCGGCACCGCGCGCCCGCTCCTCGCAGACCGCGTCGAGCAGGGTGGTGCGCCCGCAGCCGGGCTCGCCGACGACGGTCAGCACGGGGACGCCGGAAGGGCCCTCGCCGGTGGCGAAGCCGGTCACGGCGCGGAAGGCGGTGGGGCGGGCGACCGGGGCCGGCCAGGGGGACGGGTCGCCCGCCGGGAGCGCCGTGGGGGCGGTGAGCTCCAGGAGGGCGGCGAGGTTCAGGTCGGGGCCGTACGCGGGGATCGTGGCGGCGTTGCGGCGCAGCAGCTCGCTCAGGGGGCCGTCGGGGCGGATCGGGACGGCGTGCCCGGCGGCGCGCGGGTCGCCCTGGAGGGCGGTGCCGACGACGCCGAGGACCGTGCCGGTGGCGCTGTCGACGACGGGCCCGCCCGCGGCCGGGCCGCCGAGCCGCAGCGCCTCGGCGCCCTGGGTGCCGATGGCGAGTTCGAGGGCGTCGGGGAGGGCGTGGCAGCGGTCGGTGGCGGTGTACGTGACGGCGGCGGGGCCGAGGACGCGCGCCTCCCGCCAGCCGTGCGCGGCGATCCGGACGTACGTGCCGGGTTCGACGGCCTCCCGGGTGGCGAGCGGCAGCGGGGGCACGCCCAGGCCCTCGGTGCGGATGAGGGCGAGCCCGTGCTCGGGGAGGGGGGTGATGGCGTCCGCCTCGGCGAGCCCGGTCCGCTCCCCCGGTGCGTGCAGCACGACGCGCGTCAGCCCGTCCACGGCCTCGTGACTGGTGACGAGGGTGCCCTCGTGGTCGGCGAGGAATCCGGTGCCGCGTGGCCGGCCCGCCAGATCGCAGATGCGCACCAGCCCCACCGGCTCCGCCAGGTCCCCGCGTCCCATGGTGTGGAGGGTAGGTCGGCTCCGGCCGCCGAAGTGCGCCGACCGGCCAAGGCGCCCCCTCGCACTCCCCCGGTTCACTCCGAGCGCTTCCCCGATGGGGTGAAGAAACGCGAAAGGGCGGGTGCGCCGCGCGCACCCGCCCTTCCATCCGCCAGACCGGCCGGAGCATCCCGACCGCACGCGTCCCGACCGGAGACGACTCGGCCGAAGACGTCCCGGCCGCGGACGTCTCGGCCGAAGACGTCTCAGCCGAAGACGGCCAGGCTCTTCGCCTTGCCCCGCTGGTCCTCCACCAGGGCGAGCAGCTTCCCTTCGGGGCCGAAGACCGCCACCGCCCCCTTGGGGTACTCGGGCATCTCCAGACGCACCCCGTTGAGCAGCAGCCGGGCCCGCTTCTCGTCGACGTCCCAGCGCGGGAACGCCGCCTCCGCGGCCTCGGCGACCGGCATCACGGTCAGCTCCTCCTGGAGCTGGTCGAGGGTGCGGGCGCTGTCGAGCTTGTAGGGGCCGACCCGGGTGCGCCGGAGCGCGGTGAGGTGCCCGCCGACGCCGAGCCCGGCGCCGAGGTCCCGGGCCAGCGCCCGGATGTACGTACCGGAGGAGCAGACCACCGAGACGACGAGGTCGACGACGGGCGTGCCGTCCTCGGCCGTCGCCTCGCGCACGTCGTACACCCGGAAGGAGGAGACGGTGACCGGCCGGGCCGGGATCTCGAACTCCTCGCCGCCGCGCACGCGCGCGTAGGACCGCTTTCCGTCGATCTTGATCGCGGAGACCTTCGACGGGACCTGCATGATCGCCTCGGTCAGCTCCGCGACCCCCGCGTCGATCTGCTCGCGGGTGACCTTCGAAGCGTCGACCGACGCCGTGATCTCGCCCTCGGCGTCGTCCGTGATCGTGGTCTGGCCCAGGCGGATGGTGCCCAGGTACTCCTTCTCGGTCAGCGCGAGGTGACCGAGGAGCTTGGTGGCCCGCTCCACGCCGAGGACGAGGACGCCCGTCGCCATGGGGTCGAGCGTGCCGGCGTGGCCGACGCGACGGGTCTTGGCGATCCCGCGCATCTTGGCCACGACGTCGTGCGAAGTGAAGCCCGACGGCTTGTCGACGATGACAAGCCCGTCGGGCGTCCGGATCTTGTCGCTCATTCGGCGGTGTCGTCCTCGCCCTGCTTCTTGTACGGGTCGGCCTCACCGGCGAAGGTGGCGCCGGAGGAGGCCTGGCGCACCTCCGCGTCGGACGCGCGGGCCTTGTCGAGGAGGTCCTCGATGGTCCGGGCGTTCTCGGGGAGGGCGTCGGCCACGAAGGCCAGGGTGGGGGTGAACTTGGTCCCCGCCGCCCGGCCCACGGCCGAACGGAGGATGCCCTTGGCGCTCTCCAGGCCGGCCGCGGCGCTCGCCCGCTCCTCGTCGTCGCCGTAGACCGTGTAGAAGACCGTGGCCTCCCGCAGGTCACCGGTGACGCGGGTGTCCGTGATGGTCACGTGCGTACCCAGGCGCGGGTCCTTGATGCCGCGCTGCAGCTTCTCGGCGACCACCTCCCGGATGAGGTCCGCCAGCTTCTTCGCCCGCGCGTTGTCGGCCACTGGTCCGTCTCCTTCTTTGCCTTGCTCGTTCAGTCTTCATCAGTGTGGAGCCTTCGGCGCACCGACAGCAGCTCCACCTCGGGCCGGGCGGCCACCAGCCGCTCGCAGCGGTCCAGGACGCCGTTGAGGTGTCCGAGGTCACCCGACACCATCGCGACGCCGATCTCGGCCCGCCGGTGGAGGTTCTGGCCGCTCACCTCCGCCACGCTCACCGAGAACTTCCGCTGGAGCTCGGCGACGATCGGTTTCACGAGGGAGCGTTTCTCCTTGAGCGAATGGACGTCGCCGAGGAGCAGGTCGAAGGACAGAGTCCCCACATACATGTGTGTCCGGATGTCCCGCCGGTTCGGGGTCAGTGGCCCCGCCAACCGCTGGACGGGGACACCGAAACCGTACACGGAACGGCCGGGGCCGATCGACGGAATAACCTCCGCCGACCGGCCCCGGCACTTCACCGCGTGTTACGCGCGCGGCTTCTCGCGCATCTCGTACGTCGCGATGACGTCGTCGATCTTGATGTCGTTGAAGTTTCCGAGGTTGATACCACCCTCGTAGCCTTCGCGGATCTCGGTGACGTCGTCCTTGAAGCGGCGCAGACCCTCGATGTTGAGGTTCTCCGCGATGACCTTGCCGTCGCGGAGGAGGCGCGCCTTGGTGTTGCGCTTGACCTCGCCGGAGCGGATGAGGACACCCGCGATGTTGCCGAGCTTGGAGGAGCGGAAGACCTCGCGGATCTCCGCGGTGCCGAGCTCGACCTCCTCGTACTCCGGCTTGAGCAGACCCTTGAGGGCCGCCTCGATCTCCTCGATCGCCTGGTAGATGACCGAGTAGTACCGGACGTCCACGCCCTCGCGCTCGGCCATCTGCTGCGCACGCCCGGCGGCGCGCACGTTGAAGCCGATCACGATGGCGTCGGAGCCCATCGCCAGGTCGATGTCCGACTCGGTGACGGCACCCACGCCGCGGTGCAGGACGCGGATGTCGACCTCCTCGCCGACGTCCAGCTGGAGCAGGGAGGACTCGAGGGCCTCGACGGAACCGGAAGCGTCACCCTTGATGATCAGGTTCAGCTGCTGGATCTCGCCGGCCTTGAGCACCTTGTCCAGGTCCTCGAGCGAGACGCGGCGGACGCGCTTCGCGAAGGCCGCGTTCCGCTCGCGGGCGGCACGCTTCTCGGCGATCTGGCGGGCGGTGCGGTCCTCGTCGACGACGAGGAAGCTGTCGCCGGCACCCGGGACGTTGGTGAGACCCAGGACGAGGACGGGAGTCGACGGGGTCGCCTCGTCCACGTTGTTGCCCTTGTCGTCGAGCATGGCCCGGACACGGCCGTACGCGTCGCCGGCGACGATCGTGTCACCGATGCGCAGCGTGCCGCGCTGGACCAGGACCGTCGAGACGGCACCGCGACCGCGGTCGAGGTGCGACTCGATGGCGATGCCCTGCGCGTCCTGCTCCGGGTTGGCCCGGAGGTCGAGCGAGGCGTCGGCGGTGAGGATCACGGCCTCCAGCAGGGAGTCGATGTGCAGACCCTGCTTGGCGGAGATGTCGACGAACATGGTGTCGCCGCCGTACTCCTCGGCCACCAGACCGAACTCGGTCAGCTGACCGCGGACCTTGACCGGGTCCGCGCCCTCGACGTCGATCTTGTTGACCGCGACGACGATCGGGACGCCGGCGGCCTTGGCGTGGTTGAGCGCCTCGATCGTCTGCGGCATGACGCCGTCGTTGGCCGCGACCACGAGGATCGCGATGTCGGTCGACTTCGCACCACGGGCACGCATGGCGGTGAACGCCTCGTGACCCGGGGTGTCGATGAAGGTGATGCGACGCTCTTCGCCGTTGACCTCGGTACCGACCTGGTAGGCACCGATGTGCTGGGTGATGCCACCGGCCTCGCCCGCGACGACGTTCGTCTTGCGGATGGCGTCGAGGAGTCGGGTCTTACCGTGGTCGACGTGACCCATGACGGTCACGACCGGCGGACGGGAGACCAGGGCCTCTTCGCCGCCCTCGTCCTCGCCGAACTCGATGTCGAAGGACTCGAGAAGCTCGCGGTCCTCCTCCTCCGGGCTGACGACCTGGACGACGTAGTTCATCTCCTCGGCCAGCATGACCAGCGTGTCGTCGGAGACGGACTGCGTGGCCGTGACCATCTCGCCGAGGTTCATCATGACCGCGACGAGCGACGCCGGGTTGGCGCCGATCTTCTCCGCGAAGTCGGTGAGGGACGCACCGCGCGACAGGCGAATGGTCTCGCCGTTGCCGCGAGGCAGCATCACGCCGCCCACGGACGGGGCCTGCATGGCCTCGTACTCCTGGCGCCTCTGCCGCTTCGACTTGCGACCACGACGCGCGGGACCGCCGGGACGACCGAAGGCGCCCTGCGTGCCACCACGGCCACCCGGGCCGCCGGGACGGCCACCGAAGCCGCCGGGACGACCGCCGAAGCCGCCGCCACCGCCGCCGGGACCACCCGGACGACCGCCGCCGCCACCACCGGGACCACCGGGACGGCCGGCGAAGCCGCCGCCGCCACCGCCGGGACCGGCCGGACGACCGGCGAAGCCGGGACGACCGCCGCCGCCACCGCCGGGACCACCCGGACGACCGCCGGGGCCACCGGGGCCACGACCGCCGGGGCCGGGACGCGGGCCGGCAGCGGGACGCTGCGGCATCATGCCCGGGTTCGGACGGTTACCGCCGGGCGCGCCGCCCGGACGGGGAGCCTGCGGACGCGGCATGCCACCGGGGGTGGGACGCGCGCCGCCGGGGGCACCGGGGCCGCCGGAGCGGGGTGCGCCACCGGGGCCGCCCTGCGGACGCGGGGCGCCCGGAACGGCACCGGGGCCGCCGGGACGCGGGGCACCGCCACCGGGACGGGGCGCCTGCGGGCGCGCCATGCCGGTGGAGCCGCCGGAGGTGAAGGGGTTGTTGCCCGGACGCGGGCCGGCCGGACGCGGGGCGCCCGGACGCGCGGACTGCTGGCCGGGGCGGGGGGCCTGCTGGCCCGGACGCGGCGCGGACTGGCCCGGACGGGCACCGGTCGGACGCTGGCCGGGGGCGGCACCACCGGGACGCTGACCACCGGCGGCCGGAGCCGCCGGAGCGGTCGGAGCAGCCGGAGGCGCGGTGAACTCCGGGTTGGTCGGAGCCGGGGCGGCCGGCGCCGGCTTGGGCGCGGGAGCCGCGGGCCTCGGACCCGGGGTCGGACGCGAGCCGGGGGCGGCCGGCGTCACGGGCTTCTCGGCCGCCGCGGGCTTGGGCGCCGGGGTGGGCGCGCCAGGCTTCGGGGCAGCGGGACGTGCGGCAGCGGGCGCCGAAGGCGCCGGCGCGGCCGGCTTGGGGGCGGGCGCCGCCTTGCGGGGCGCTCCGGGCTTGGCAGCGGTCTTGCCGGCGGAACCGCCGGGACCCTGCAAAGCGTCAGTCAACTTGCGCACGACCGGCGCCTCGATCGTCGAGGACGCCGAACGGACGAATTCACCGAGTTCCTGGAGCTTGGCCATGACGACCTTGCTCTCTACGCCGAACTCCTTGGCGAGTTCGTATACCCGGACCTTAGCCACATCGCTCCTTTATAGGTCCGGTTACCGCCGGACCGTTGCTACTTCATGGGCGTACTCATCGCGTACTCATCGAGTGCTCATCGCAATCTCGACCTACTTCCGACTCGCGAGGTACCTGACCGCACGGTGTTCCGTGCCGTACTTCCTTTTCACTGCGGTGCCGCCTGCGCGGCCTGCTCGATGTGCTCCCGCAGGGCCGCCGTGTCGAGCGGTCCCGGGACCTTGAAGGCCCTCGGGAACGCCCGTCGGCGGACCGCGAGGTCGAGACAGTGCAAGGCGGGGTGCACGTACGCACCCCGGCCGGGCAGCGTACCGCGATGATCGGGGACGCACTCGTCCTTATCCATCGCGATCCGCAGCAGTTCGCTCTTGGCCGCTCGCTCCCGGCATCCCACACAGGTTCGCTCAGGGCACGCGCGGGCATGCGTCCGGCCAGACACGATTAAGTCTACCTCCCCGTACCGACCTCACCCGTTTGGGGCAAAAATCGAACAGCCGTTGGCCAAAAACGATCTCCGACGTGCGGCGGAGCGGCTCAGCCCTCCTCGGCCGGGACCTCGGTGTCCGGACGGATGTCGATCCGCCAACCGGTGAGCCGTGCGGCCAGACGGGCGTTCTGCCCCTCCTTGCCGATGGCCAGGGAGAGCTGGTAGTCGGGGACCGTCACCCGGGCGGACCGGGCGGCGGCGTCGACGACCTCGACCCTGGAGACGCGGGCCGGGGAGAGGGCGTTCGCCACCATCTCCGCCGGGTCGTCCGACCAGTCGACGATGTCGATCTTCTCGCCGAGCAGCTCGGCCATCACGTTCCGCACCCGGCTGCCCATGGGGCCGATGCAGGCGCCCTTGGCGTTCAGGCCCGAACGGGTGGACCGGACCGCGATCTTGGTGCGGTGACCGGCCTCACGCGCGATGGCGGAGATCTCGACGGAACCGTCGGCGATCTCCGGCACCTCCAGGGCGAAGAGCTTCTTCACCAGGTTGGGGTGGGTGCGCGAGAGGGTCACGGACGGACCGCGGACGCCCTTGGCCACCCGGACGACGTACGTGCGCAGCCGCAGACCGTGCGTGTAGTCCTCGCCCGGCACCTGCTCCTGCACCGGAAGGATGGCCTCCAGCTTGTCGTCCAGCTTGACGAGGACGTTCTTCGGGTCCTTGCCCTGCTGCACCACGCCGGCGACGACGTCGCCCTCACGGCGGGCGTACTCGCCGAAGGTCACGTCGTTCTCGGCGTCGCGCAGCCGCTGCTGGATGACCTGGCGGGCGGTGCTCGCCGCGATGCGGCCGAAGTCCGACGGGGTGTCGTCGAACTCCTTGGGCTCCTGCCCCTCCTCCAGGTCGGCCCGGTCCTCCTCGGCCCACACCGTCACGTGCCCGGTGTGGCGGTCCAGCTCCACGCGCGCGTGGCGGCGGGCGGACGGCGTGCGGTGGTAGGCGATGAGGAGGGCCGACTCGATCGCCTCGACCAGCATCTCGAAGGAGATTTCCTTCTCCTGTGCCAAGCCCTTCAGGAGCTTCACGTCGATGTCCACGGCTACGCCTCCTCTTCCTTCTTGTCCTTGCGGTTGAACTCGATCTCGACACGCGCCTTGGCGATCTCGGCGAACTCCACGCGGCGGGCGGTGGCCTTGCGGCCCTTCACGCCCGGGACCTCGGTGTCGAGGCCGTCCTCGTCCACGGCCACGATGCGGGTGACCAGGTCCTCGCCCTCGGTGAGCCGGAGCTTCACCAGCCGTCCGGTGGCCCGGACGTAGTGGCGGTGCTCGGAGAGCGGACGGTCGGCACCCGGGGAGCTGACCTCCAGGACGTACTCGCCGTCGCCCATGGCGTCGGTCTCGTCCAGCTTCGCGGAGATGGCGCGGCTCAGTTCCGCGCAGGCGTCCAGCTCGACGCCCTCGTCCGAGTCGACGACGATCCTCAGCAGTCCTCGGCGGCCGGCCCTGGACACCTCGATCTCTTCCAGATCCAGGTGCTCCGCTTGGACGAGCGGCTCAATGAGTCCGCGCAGCCTGTCGCTCTGGGTGGTGCTCATCCGGGTGACTCCTCGGCCGCGTGTGCTGTTGTGGGTACGTCGCTCGTCGCTGCTTGTCGCTGCGTGTCGGATCAAGGGTATCCGGTCCGGGAGGGTGTTGCCGTCCACCGCACGGGCCCCCGCGGGTACGCTCGCCTGCGGTGATCTTCGACGGGCGGCCGGGAGGGGTCCGGAATGCTGAGGGAGAGAGCGTGACGACGACGGGCAGACGCGCCCTGCTCGTGGCGGGGGCCTCGGCCGCCGCGGCGGCCCTGACCGGATGCACCTCCGAGGACGCGGGGCCGCGGCGCCCCAGCGCGGCGGAGGAGGCGGCGGCCCGCGAGGCCGAACGGGTGGCCCGCGCCGCGGCGGCCCTCCGCCGCCGGGCGGTGACCGCCTCACGGACCCTCCTCGACCGCTACGACGCCGCCCTCGCGGCCCACCCCGCGCTCCACGCGCGCGTGGCCCCCCTGCGCGCCTCGGTCGCCGCCCACGTACGGGCCCTCGGCGAGGGCGACCGCCCGGCGGCCACGCCGGGCACCGCCACCGGCACCGCGACCCCCGCGGCGACCGGCTCGGACACGGGCACGGGCTCCCCCTCCGCGGCACCGACCGCCGGCACGGGCACCGCCGGGAAGGCCGTGCCGGCCGACCCGAAGGCCGCGCTGCGGGAGCTGGCGGGGGCGGCGCGGGCCGCCTCCGACGCGCACACCGCCGAGCTGCTCGCGGCGCCGCCCGAGTACGCCCGGCTGCTCGCCTCCGTGGCCGCCGCGGGCGCCACCCACGCCTACCTCCTCACCGAAGGAGCCCGCCCATGAGCGCCCTCCAGGCGGCCCAGGCCGCCCTCGCCGCCGAGCACGCCGCCGTGTACGGCTACGGGGTCGTCGGCGGCCGGGTCGCCGACGAGCGCCGGGCCGAGGCGACCGCCGGCCACGAGGCGCACCGGGCCCGCCGGGACGCGCTGCGCCGCACCGTCCGCGACCTCGGCGGCACGCCGGTCGCCGCGGCCGCCGCGTACGAGCTGCCGTTCCGGGTGGCCGACCCTGCCGGCGCGGAACGGCTCGCGGCCGTCCTGGAGGACCGGGTCGCCGGGGTCTACTCCGACCTGGTGCGGGCCGGCGACGGCGCCCTGCGCCGCGAGGCGGCCGCCGCGCTCCGGGAGGCGGCGGTCCGCGCGGTGCGGTGGCGCGGCAGCGACGTAACCTTTCCTGGGCTCGCCGAGCGGGTGTGAGTCCGGCCCCCACCAGCTCTGATCACCCCGCCCAAGGAGAAGGAACAAGGCACGTATGGGTTTCGAAGCGCCCCGGCGACTGGTGACGGCGCTCCACGAGAGGTACGGCGAGACCGCCGCGGCCGAGTGGCTCGGTCGGCTCCCCGACCTCGCCGCGCGCGTGCCCGAGGAGGCCGGACTGACCGTCGAGCGGGTGGTGGCCCCCGGCGGGCGCGGCAGTCTGGTGCTGCTCGTCCGCGAGGCCGACGGCACGCCCGCCGCGCTGAAGATCGCGCCGCCGTTCACCCGGCCCGCGCTGGAGCGGGACGCGCTCGCGCACTGGAACGGCTGGGGCGCCGTCCGGCTCCGCGCCGAGGCCCCGGAGGGCGCCCTCGTCCTCGAACGGCTGCACCCGGAGGTGTCCCTCCGCTCGCTCCCCGAGGCCAAGGCGCTCCTGGAGGCGGCCGGGGCCGTACGGAAGCTGTGGGTGGAGCCCGCGGCCGGGCACGGCTTCGAGTCGCTGGCCGAGCGGACCGCCCGGCAGGCCGAGGCGATGCGGCCGTACGGCTCCGACGCCGTCGCCGGCGAGCTCGTCACCACGGCGCTCGGCGCCCGCGAGGAACTGCTCGCCGGTTCAACGGAGGAGTTGCTGCTGCACGGGGACTTCCGGCAGGGCAAGGTCCTCGCCGGCGACCGGACGCCCTGGCTGGCCGTCGGCCCCGACCCCGTCGTCGGCGAGCGCGCCTACGACCTGGCCCGGCTGGTACGGGACCGGGTCGAGGACCTGGTGGCCGCCTCCGCCGGCGCGCCGGCCGCCCGGCGGCGGGTGAACAAGCTGGCCGACTCCCTCGATGTGGACCGTGAGCGGCTGCGCGGCTGGACGCTCTTCCGGGCCGTCGAGTCCGGCACCCGGGCGCTGGCCGGGGGGCGGCGGCAGGAGGCCGAGTGGCTCCTGGAGTTCGCCGGCTGGCTCTGAGTCCCCGGACCGCTCCGAGTTCGCGGACCCCGGGAAGGGGAATACCCTTTTTGTAACCCTTCCTCAGGGGGCCGTGATGATCGAAGAACTCCTGATGGCCGTGGCGGGAGCGGGGCTGGCCGCCGTCGCGTACGTCGCCGCGGCGGCGCGCGTGGTGAAGCAGTACGAGCGGGGCGTCGTCTTCCGCTTCGGCCGGCTGCGGGGCGAGGTGCGGCCGCCCGGCTTCACGATGATCGTCCCGGCGGTGGACCGGCTCCACAAGGTGAACATGCAGATCGTCACGATGCCCGTGCCCGCGCAGGAGGGCATCACCCGGGACAACGTGACGGTCCGGGTCGACGCGGTCGTCTACTTCCGGGTGGTCGACGCGGCGGAGGCGCTGGTGCGGGTCGAGGACTACAAGTTCGCGGTCTCGCAGATGGCGCAGACCTCGCTGCGGTCGATCATCGGCAAGAGCGACCTCGACGACCTGCTGTCCAACCGCGAGAAGCTCAACCAGGGCCTTGAGCTGATGCTCGACTCCCCCGCGATCGGCTGGGGCGTGCAGATCGACCGGGTGGAGATCAAGGACGTGTCCCTGCCCGAGACCATGAAGCGCTCCATGGCCCGGCAGGCGGAGGCGGACCGGGAGCGGCGGGCCCGTCTGATCAACGCGGACGCGGAGCTCCAGGCGTCGAAGAAGCTGACGGAGGCGGCCCACCAGATGGCCGACGCGCCGGCCGCCCTCCAGCTGAGGCTCCTCCAGACGGTGATGGCCGTCGCCGCCGAGAAGAACTCGACCCTGGTGCTCCCGATCCCGGTGGAGCTGCTGCGCTTCCTGGAACGCGCCACGCCGGACGCGTCGGCCGCGCCCGCGCCGCCGGCCGCCGAGGTGCCGGCTCCGCCTCCGCCTCCGGCGCCGCTGCCGCCCGTCGAGGACCTCACGGGCCCCTCCGTGGACCCGGCGCCCCGGAGGACCCGGGGCGACATGGCCGCGTGACCCGACGCCGTCCCCGTGGGCAGGCGTCCCGCAGGGCGGGACGGGTGGGCACGGGGACGACGCCCTCTTCCGGGCCTGGGCTTCCGCGCCTGGGCCCGCACCCGATGTACGGCTCCGTACGGGTGCGGGTCCAGGCACGGGCGCGGAGGCACCCGCGAGAGTGCCGCTACGGGGTGGCGGCGGTGGTCAGGACGTCAGGGTGGCGAGGGCCTCTTCGATGGTGAGCTCTTCGCGCTCGCCGGTGCGGCGGTCCTTCAGTTCGAGGACGCCTTCCGCCGCGCGGCGGCCCGCGACGAGGATCTTCGGGACGCCGATCAGCTCCGCGTCGGTGAACTTGACGCCCGGGGAGACGCCCGCGCGGTCGTCGACCAGGACGCGGAGGCCCGCTGCCGAGAGCTTGTCGGAGACCTCCAGGGCCAGTTCGGTCTGGAGCGCCTTGCCCGCGGCCACGACGTGGACGTCGGCGGGGGCGACCTCGGCCGGCCAGCACAGGCCCTTGTCGTCGGCGGTCTGCTCGGCGAGGGCGGCGACGGCGCGGGAGACGCCGATGCCGTAGGAGCCCATGGTGACGCGGACCGGCTTGCCGTTCTGGCCCAGGACGTCGAGCTTCAGCGCGTCCGCGTACTTGCGGCCGAGCTGGAAGATGTGACCGATCTCGATCGCGCGGTCCAGCTTGAGGCCGGTGCCGCACGTGGGGCACGGGTCGCCCTCCTGGACGACGACGACGTCGACGTACTCCTCGGCCTCGAAGTCGCGGCCCGCGACGACGTTCTTCGCGTGCATGCCCTCCTCGTTGGCGCCGGTGATCCACGCGGTGCCGGGGGCGACCCGCGGGTCGGCGATGTAGCGGACCTTCTCCAGGCCCTGGGGGCCGACGTAACCGCGGACGAGGTCGGGGCGGCCGGCGAAGTCGGCCTCGGTGACGAGCTCGACGGCGGCCGGGGCGAAGTGCGCCTCGACCTTGTCCATGTCGACCTCGCGGTCGCCGGGGACGCCGACGGCGACGATCTCGCCGTCGACCTTCACCAGGAGGTTCTTGAGGGTGGCGGAGGCCGGGACGCCGAGGTGGGCGGCGAGGGTCTCGATGGTGGGGGTGTCGGGGGTGGGGATGGCCTCCAGGGCCGGGACCGCCGAACCGTCGACCGCCTTGACCTCCTGGTACACGGCCTCCGTGTTGGCGGCGAAGTCGCAGTTCGGGCAGTCGGCGAAGGTGTCCTCGCCGGCCTCGGCCGGGGCGAGGAACTCCTCGGACTTGGAGCCGCCCATGGCGCCGGCGGTGGCGGCGCAGATGCGGTAGTCGAGGCCGAGGCGCTCGAAGATCCGCTGGTAGGCCTTGCGGTGCACGCCGTAGGACCGGGCCAGGCCCTCGTCCTCGGTGTCGAAGGAGTAGGAGTCCTTCATCAGGAACTCGCGGCCGCGCAGGATGCCGGCGCGGGGGCGGGCCTCGTCACGGAACTTGGTCTGGATCTGGTACAGGATGACCGGCAGGTCCTTGTAGGACGAGCACTGGTCCTTCACCAGGAGGGTGAAGATCTCCTCGTGGGTCGGGCCGAGGAGGTAGTCGCCGCCCTTGCGGTCCTGGAGGCGGAAGAGCTCGGCGCCGTACTCGTTCCAGCGGCCGGTGGCCTCGTAGGGCTCGCGGGGCAGCAGCGCGGGGAGGGAGACCTCCTGGGCGCCGACGGCGTCCATCTCCTCGCGGACGATCCGCTCGACGTTGGAGAGGACCTTCTTGCCCAGCGGCAGCCAGCTCCAGATGCCGGCGGCGGTGCGGCGGACGTAGCCGGCGCGGACGAGGAGCTTGTGGGAGAGGACCTCGGCGTCCGCCGGGTCGTCGCGCAGCGTCTTCGCCATCAACTGGGACATGCGCTGGACCGGTGCGTTGGCCATGGTTCTCGTACTCCTGCCGGGACGGACAATTGATGGCCCCGAGGTTATCCGGGCCGCCCCGCCCGCGAGAAATCAGTTCCGGCGCGCGAGCGGGAGCGGGGCGCCCATGACGGCGTAGGGCCGCGCGGCGCTCGGGAAGTGGACCCGGCGGGCGAGGTCGGTGTAGCCGAGGGAGCGGTAGAGACCGCGGGCCGGGGACTCGGTGTCGATGGCCGAGAGGATGGAGCGCTTCTCGTCGGCGGTGTCGGTGATGGTGGTGATCAGCCCGCGGCCGAGGCCCAGGCCCTGGAAGTCGGGGTGGACGTGGAGTTCGGTGATGACGAAGGAGGCGTCGAGCCAGTCGGCGGTGCCGGTGGCGCGGAGGTACGGCTCCACCACGGTGGACCACCAGTGGCCGCGGTCGTTGGGCATGCCGTACACGAAGCCGACGAGCCGGCCGCCGGGGGTGAGGGCGCCGTAGGCGCGGGCGCCGGGGTTCATCAGGTGGCGCAGCACGATGTGGCGGCGTACGGCGACCTCCTCGGCGTCGAGGCCGAAGGCGACCGCCTGCACGGCGAGCGCCTCGTCCACCCGGGCGGCGAGGTTGACGGGTCCGATCACGGCCTGTGCGTCGTCCATGCGGCGCACCCTACAAGTGCCCGCCTGCCCAGAACAGCGCGCTCAGAACAGGACGCTCATGAACGCGCCGGTCTCGCGGAAGCCGACCCGGCGGTAGGCGGCACGGGCGGGGGTGTTGTAGTCGTTCACGTACAGGCTGACGACGGGGGCGACGTCGGCGAGGGCGTACTGGAGGACGGCGGCCATGCCGGTCTCGGAGAGGCCCTTGCCCCGGTGCTCGGGGGCGACCCAGACACCCTGGATCTGGCAGGCCTGGCGGGTGGCGGCGCCGATCTCGGCCTTGAAGACGACCTTGCCGTCGTCGATGCGGGCGAAGGAGCGGCCGGCGGCGACGAGTTCGGCGACGCGGGCCTGGTAGAGCAGGCCGCCGTCGCCGGCGAGCGGGGAGACCCCGACCTCCTCGGTGAACATGGCGACGCACGCCGGCATGATCGTTTCCATCTCGTCCTTGCGGACCCGGCGGACGAGCGGGTCGGCCGCGACGGTGGCGGAGGGCTCCTCGGCGACCATGAGGGGCTGGTGGGCGCGGACGTCGCGGGCGGGACCCCAGGAGGGTTCGAGGAGTCGCCACAGCTCGGTGGTGGGGCCGGCCGGGCCGACGATCGAGGAGCAGCGGCGGCCGGTCCTGCGGGCGCGGTCGGCGAAGGCGCGGACGGCCTGGGGGGTGGCGCAGATCGGGACGAGGTTGGCGCCGGAGTAGCAGAGCGAGGTGAGCCGGCCCTCGGTGTACCAGCCCCACATCTCGCCGCCCAGCCGCCAGGGGTCGAGCCCGGCGATCCGTACGCGGGCGGTCACGAAGGCGTTCTCGACGGGGGCGCTCTCCAGAACGGCGAGTGCGGCGCCGAGGTCGGCGGGTTCGAGCACCCGGGTGGTGGTCTGTGTCAACACGAGGGGGCCTCACCGTGCGGGTTCTGCTGATCCTGGCACCTTACCCCCCGGACCTGGGAAGGGCTCCCGCACAGGCGAAACCCCGCCGCCCCGGAGGGCGGCGGGGTTTCCCGGGGGTGTGCTCAGCCGGCGATGGCGACGGTCGGCTCGCCGCTCTCGATGCCGTCCTTCTCCATCTGCTCGGCGATCTTGAGGGCTTCCTCGATGAGGGTCTCGACGATCTTCGACTCGGGAACGGTCTTGATGACCTCGCCCTTGACGAAGATCTGGCCCTTGCCGTTGCCGGAGGCGACGCCGAGGTCGGCCTCGCGGGCCTCGCCGGGGCCGTTGACGACGCAGCCCATGACGGCGACGCGGAGCGGGACGGTCATGCCGTCGAGGCCGGCGGTGACCTCCTCGGCGAGCTTGTAGACGTCGACCTGGGCGCGGCCGCAGGACGGGCAGGAGACGATCTCCAGGCGGCGCTGGCGGAGGTTGAGCGACTCCAGGATCTGGATGCCGACCTTGATCTCCTCGGCCGGCGGGGCGGAGAGCGAGACCCGGATGGTGTCGCCGATGCCCTGGGAGAGGAGCGCGCCGAAGGCGACGGCGGACTTGATGGTGCCCTGGAAGGCGGGGCCGGCCTCGGTGACGCCGAGGTGCAGCGGGTAGTCGCACTGGGCGGCGAGCTGGCGGTAGGCCTCGACCATGACGACCGGGTCGTTGTGCTTGACCGAGATCTTGATGTCGCGGAAGCCGTGCTCCTCGAAGAGGGACGCCTCCCAGAGGGCGGACTCGACGAGCGCCTCGGGGGTGGCCTTGCCGTACTTCTTGAGCAGGCGGGCGTCGAGGGAGCCGGCGTTGACGCCGATGCGGATCGGGACGCGCGCGTCGCCGGCCGCCTTGGCGATCTCCTTGACCTTGTCGTCGAACTGCTTGATGTTGCCCGGGTTGACGCGGACCGCCGCGCAGCCCGCGTCGATCGCGGCGAAGACGTACTTCGGCTGGAAGTGGATGTCGGCGATCACCGGGATCTGCGACTTGCGGGCGATCGTGGCGAGCGCGTCGGCGTCGTCCTGGGTGGGGCAGGCCACGCGGACGATCTGGCAGCCGGAGGCGGTCAGCTCGGCGATCTGCTGGAGGGTGGCACCGATGTCGGACGTGCGGGTCGTCGTCATCGACTGCACCGAGACGGGTGCGTCGCCGCCGACGGCCACGCTGCCGACCTGGATCTGCCGGCTCTTGCGGCGCTCGGCGAGCCGGGTCGGGACGGAGGGGATACCGAGGGAAATCGCGGTCATGAGTCTGTGCAACCTCGAGGTCGTGCGTCGGCGGGCTCGGGCTTCCGAGGTTACCGCCCCTGGGGCGGGGGGCCGGACACGGCGGTGCGCGGCCCCCCTGAGGGCTACGTCAGCTTCACCGGGTTGACGAGGTCGGCGGCGAGGACGAGCAGCGTGAAACAGACGAAGACGCCGGCGACCACGTAGGCGGCGGGCATCAGCTTGGCCACGTCGAACGGGCCGGGGTCGGCGCGCTTGAAGAGCCGGGCGGTGTGGCGGCGGACGGACTCCCACAGGGCGCCCGCGATGTGGCCGCCGTCGAGCGGCAGCAGCGGGAGCATGTTGAAGAGGAACAGCGAGACGTTGAAGTACACCAGCAGGTTCATGAACATGACGAGGATCCGCTCCGGCGGGGCGTCCACGGTCATGAGCTCACCGGTGATGCGGGCGGCGCCGACGACGCCGACCGGGGAGTCCTCGGCGCGCTCGCCGTCGCCGAAGGTGGCGTCCCACAGGCCGGGGATCTTGCCGGGGAGGGCGATGACCGAGTGGACGCCGTTCTCCAGCAGGTCGCCCATGCGCTCGGTGGTGTCGACGAAGGAGAGCGGCGCGACCTCGCTGCTCGCCTGGAAGCCGAGGTAGCCGGCCGGGACGTACGCGACGGGCCGGACGATCTGGCCGTCCTCGTCCTTCTTCAGGACCTCGTTGGAGACCAGGTTCGGGTGCAGGTCGAGGCGCTGCCCGGCCCGCTCGACGGTGATCGTGGCGGGGCCGATGGTGTCCCGGATGCGGTCCGAGAGGGTGTCCCAGTCGGAGACCGGGGTGCCGTTGAAGGCGACGATCGTGTCGCCCTCCCGCAGGCCCGCCTTGAACGCCGGGGAGACCGGGTCGCCCTGCTCGCAGGCGTCGCGGTTGGCGTTCTGCTTGATGACGCACTTCTGGACGCCGGCGACCTTGGTGGTCTGGCCCTCGATGCCGAGGGTCATCAGCGAGCCGTAGAAGAGGCCGAGGGCGAGGACCAGGTTCATGAACGGTCCGGCGAACATGACGATCACGCGCTTCCACGGCTTGCGCGTGTAGAAGAGCCGGGTCTCGTCGCCGGGCTGGAGCTCCTCGTACGACGCCTCGCGGGCGTCCTCGATCATGGAGCGCCAGGGCGAGGTGGAGCGGGCCTCGATCTTGCCGTCCTCGCCGGGCGGGAACATGCCGATCATGCGGATGTAGCCGCCGGCCGGGATGGCCTTGATGCCGTACTCGGTCTCGCCGCGCTTCTTCGACCAGATCGTGGGGCCGAAGCCGACCATGTACTGGGGCACGCGGATGCCGAAGAGCTTGGCCGTGGAGAGGTGGCCGAGCTCGTGCCAGGCGATGGAGACGAGCAGTCCCAGGGCGAACAGGACGATGCCCAGGACGTACAGGAGCGCTTCCGTCATGCGCGTGCCTCCGCGGTTGCCTTCGCTGCGAGCTCTCGGGCCCGGGCCCGGGCCCAGGTCTCCGCTTCCAGGACGTCCGGCACCGTCAGGGAGGTTCCCCCGGTGGGCCGTCCGTGTTCGGTGACGACCGCCGTGACGGTGTCCATGATGCCGTTGAACGGGAGCCGCCCGGCGAGGAACGCCTCGACGCACTCCTCGTTGGCGGCGTTGAAGACGGCGGGGGCGGTGCCGCCCAGCCCGCCGACGTGCCGGGCCAGGTTCACCGACGGGAAGGCCTCGTCGTCGAGCGGGAAGAACTCCCAGGTGGAGGCCTTGGTCCAGTCGAAGGCGGGGGCCGCGTCGGGGACCCGCTCGGGCCAGCCGATGCCGAGGGCGATCGGGCCCCGCATGTCCGGCGGGGTGGCCTGGGCGAGGGTGGAGCCGTCGGTGAACTCGACCATGGAGTGCACGTACGACTGGGGGTGGACGACGACCTCGATGCGGTCGAAGGGGATGTCGTAGAGGAGGTGCGCCTCGATGACCTCCAGGCCCTTGTTGACCAGGGTGGCGCTGTTGACCGTGATGACCGGGCCCATCGCCCAGGTCGGGTGGGCCAGCGCGTCCTCGCGGGTCACGTGGGCGAGGTCCGCCCGGGTGCGGCCGCGGAAGGGGCCGCCGGAGGCGGTGACGACCAGCTTGCGGACGTCGGCGCGGGTGCCGGCGGCGAGCGCCTGGAAGAGGGCGGCGTGCTCGGAGTCGACCGGGATGATCTGGCCGGGCTTCGCGAGCGCCTTCACCAGCGGGCCGCCGACGATCAGCGACTCCTTGTTGGCGAGGGCGAGGGTGCGGCCGGCCTCCAGGGCGGCGAGGGTCGGCGCGAGTCCGATGGAGCCGGTGATGCCGTTGAGCACCGTGTGGCACGGGGAGGCGGCGAGCTCCGCGGCGGCGTCGGGGCCGGCCAGGAGCTCGGGCAGCGGCTCGGAGCCGTACAGCGCCTTCAGCGCGGTACGCAGCTCCTCCACGGTCTCCTCGCGCGCGACGGCGACCTGGGCGACCCGGAGCCGGTGGGCCTGCTCGGCGAGCAGCCCGATCCGGCCCCCGGAGGCGGCCAGGGCGGTGACCCGGAAGCGGTCGGGGTGGCGCAGCACCAGGTCGATGGCCTGGGTGCCGATGGATCCCGTCGAGCCGAGGACGACGATGTCCCGGCGTCCTTCGGAGGGGTCGAAGGCGATGTGCGGATCGGCGAGAGGAGAGGGGCGGTCGCTCATGCCCCCCATTCTTGCCCCAAACGCTGTGGGCTCTTCACGCGGTCCGGGGGAACGCGCCGAATGCTCCGAAGACGCGGTGGAAGTCCGGGAAGGTCTTCTTCACGCAGCCGGGGTCGTCGAAGGTGATGCCGGGGGTGCGCAGGGCGGTGACGGCGAAGGACATGACGATCCGGTGGTCGCCGTGGGTGGCGATCTCGACCGGGCCGGCGGGGGTGCCGGGGTGGATCTCGATCCAGTCGGGTCCGGTGGCCACCGTGACGCCGAGGCGGCGGAGGTTCTCGGCGCAGGCGTCGAGCCGGTCGCACTCCTTGACCCGGGTGTTGGCGACGTCCTCGATGCGGACCGGCCCGTCGGCGAAGGGGGCGAGGGCGGCGAGGGTCGGCATGGTGTCGGAGATGTCGCGCATGTTGACGGTGAGTCCGCGCAGGACGCCGGTGGAGCGGACGGTGGTGGACTCGGCGGTGACCTCGACGGCGGCGCCCATGCGGCGCAGCACCTCGACGAAGGCGAGGTCGCCCTGGAGGGCGCCGGTGCCGAGGCCGGGGACGGTGACGGAGCCCCCGGGCCGGAGGGCCGCGGCGGCGAAGAAGTAGCTGGCCGTGGAGGCGTCGGGCTCGATGCCGTAGGAGCGGGCGCGGTAGCCGGTGGGGGCGACGCGGTAGGTGCGGCCCCGCTCGTCGTCCTCCCGGGCGACCTCGGCGCCGAAGGCGCGCATCATCGCGAGGGTGATCTCGACGTACGGCTCCGAGACCAGGTCGGTGACCGTGATGTCCAGGCCCTCGGCGGTGAGCGGGCCCAGCATCAGCAGGGCCGTCAGGTACTGGGAGGACTGGCCGGCGTCGAGGGTGAGCGCGCCGCCCTTGACGCCGGCGGCGTGCACGGCGAGCGGGTGGTGGCCGTCCTTCCCGCCGTGCCGCAGGTCCACGCCGAGCTCGCGCAGGGCGGTGCTGAGCGGGCCGAGCGGGCGGCGGCGCATCTGGGCGGAGGCGTCGAAGCGGAAGGTGCCGTGGCCGGCGGCGGCGAGGGTGGGCAGGAAGCGTGCGGTGGTGGCGCCGTCGCGGCAGTAGACGTCGGCGTCGGCGGTCCCCGGGCCGGCCGGGCGGCCCTCGATGTGCCAGGCGCCGGGCTCCTGCCGCACGGCGTACCCGAGGGCCCGGAGCCCTTCGGCGAAGCCCTCGGTGTCGTCGGAGAGGAGCGGGCGCAGGAGGGTGGTGGTGCCCTCCGCCGCGGCGGCGAGGAAGAGCGCGCGGGCGGTGACGGACTTGGAGCCGGGGATGTCGATGACGGTCACGCCGGTCATCCTGCCGCGCCGGGCGGGGCGGCCGTCGCGACGTTCCGCTCCGTGGACGGCGGCGGGCCCGGAGGCCGTACCGAGGCCGTACCGCCGCCGTCCGGGCACGCACGAGAGGCGGCCCGAGCCCCCGCACAGTGGGCTCGGACCGCCTGGTCTCGTGGGACGGGTCCCTCGGACGGACCCGTCAGAGGGCGAGGCCGGTGAGGACCAGCACGCGCTCGTAGGTGTAGTCGTCCATGGCGTAGGCGACGCCCTCGCGGCCGGTGCCGGAGCGCTTGGCGCCGCCGTACGGCATCTGGTCGGCGCGGTACGAGGGGACGTCGCCGACGATCACGCCGCCGACCTCCAGGGCGCGGTGGGCGCGGAAGGCGGTCTGCAGGTCGTGGGTGAAGACGCCGGCCTGGAGGCCGAAGTCCGAGTCGTTGACCGCGGCGAAGGCCTCGGCCTCGCCGTCGACCTTCGCGACCGTGAGGACCGGGCCGAAGACCTCGGCGCGGGCCAGGGTGACGTCGGCCGGGAGCTCGGTGAGGACGGTCGGGGCGTAGGTGGCGCCCTCGCGCTTGCCGCCGGCGAGGAGCTTGGCGCCGGCCGCGACGGCCTCGTCGACCCAGGACTCGACGCGCCGGGCGGCGGCCTCGTCGACGAGCGGGCCGACGTCGGTGGCGTCGTCCGCCGGGTCGCCGGTGACCTGGGCCTCGACGGCCGCGACGATCTTCGGCAGCAGGCGGTCGTAGACGGTGGCGTCGGCGATCACGCGCTGCACGGAGATGCAGGACTGGCCGCCCTGGTAGTTGGAGAAGGTCGCGATGCGGGTCGCGGCCCAGTCCAGGTCGGCCTCGGAGGACCAGTCGGCGAGGACGACGGCGGCGGCGTTGCCGCCGAGCTCCAGGGTGCAGTGCTTGTGCGGCACGGAGGCCTGGATGGCGTAGCCGACCTTGTCCGAGCCGGTGAAGGAGATGACCGGGAGGCGCTCGTCCTGGACGAGGGCGGGCATCCGGTCGTTCGGCACGGTGAGGATCGACCAGGAGCCGGCCGGCAGATCGGTCTCGGCCAGGATCTCGCCCAGGACGAGGGAGGAGATCGGGGTGGCCGGGGCCGGCTTGAGGATGATCGGGGCGCCGACGGCGATGGCCGGGGCGACCTTGTGGGCGCTGAGGTTCAGCGGGAAGTTGAAGGGCGCGATGCCGAGGACGACGCCCTTGGGCACGCGGCGGGTGAGGGCGAGGCGGCCCGCGCCGCCGGCCTCGGTGTCCAGGCGCTGGGCCTCGCCGGCGTTCCAGCGGCGGGCCTCCTCGGCGGCGAAACGGAAGACGGAGACGGCGCGGCCGACCTCGCCGCGGGCCCACTTGATGGGCTTGCCGTTCTCGGCGGAGATGATCTGGGCGATCTCCTCGGTGCGCTCGGCGAGCCGCTTCGACACGTGGTCGAGGGCGGCGGCACGCACGTGCGCCGGGGTGGCGGCGAACTCGTCGACGACCGCGTGGGCGGCCGCGACGGCCTCCTCGACCTGGGCCTCGGTGGGCACGGCGACCTTGCCGACCAGACGTCCGTCGTACGAGTTCGTGACGTCGAAGGTGGTGTCGCCGGTGGCCTCGCGGCCGGCGACCCAGAAGGCGTGGGTGGTCGTCATTGCGTGTCCCGGCCCTTTCCGTTTCGGGGTGCGAGCGGTTGCCCGGTGCGGGCGGTTGCTCTCTCCGGACACGTTAGGGCCGGGAACGCGGGCGGGCGTTTGTCCGTGTTGGAGTGGTGGGCGTGGCGGTCTGTCCGCTTCGGCCGAAGAGGCGCCGCGGCCGGGTGCCGGTCAGCGCTCCTCGTAGGCGGAGAAGGGGCGGAAGCCGGCGCCCCGGGCGGGGATCAGCCGCCCGTCGTGCCCGAAGAGGTCCGTGATCT
The DNA here is from genome assembly GCF_042794995.1 of Streptomyces sp. NPDC056503. NCBI lineage: Bacteria > Bacillati > Actinomycetota > Actinomycetes > Kitasatosporales > Streptomycetaceae > Streptomyces > Streptomyces sp. NPDC056503. The sequence continues at coordinate 66,256 of NZ_JBHTST010000003.1, read as the reverse complement.
CGCCGAAGGACGCGCCGACCGAGTCGGGGAAGGTGCGCAGGTCGCGCTCCTCCCCGGTGTCGGCGTCGAGGACGAGCAGCCCGTCCTCCCCCTTGCTCGCGTACAGGTCGACCAGGGCGGTGACCCGTCCGCCGGCGACCCGCAGCGCGAGGACGTCCTCCCGGCGTTCGAGCTTCGCGCGCCACAGCCGCTGCCCGGTGCGCAGGTCGAAGGCGCTGATCGTGTCGTGGAACATGGCCTCGACGGCGTAGAGCCGCCCGTACGCGACCAGGGCCTGGGCCGGCGCGTCGGTGGCCAGGTAGTCGATGTCGCCGCCGGAGGCGATACGGCCCTGGGCGCGCCCGTCGGCGGAGAAGGAGAGGACCGTCGGGTATCCCCTCAGGTCGAGGCCGTCGACGCTCACCACGGCGGGGTCGGCGGAGAGGAACGCGGACTCGTTGGCGATCGGCTCGACCACCCGGTCCCGGGAGAGCTCGGTGGTCCAGCGGTGCCGGCCGTCGGCCGGGTCGAAGGCGGCGAGCCGGATGTCCTTCCGCTCGCAGACGACGAGGGCGAGGACCTGGCGCCGCGCCGCGGCGACGCCGTAGGGCACGCAGCCCTTCGGCATGGCGGCCGTCCAGCGCGGCTTGCCGGTGCGCAGGTCGAGGGCGCGCAGGGCGCGGTCCGGGCGGACGTACCCGGCCCGCTCGCCGGCCCCGTCGCCGGACCAGGCGTACGGCCAGTACGCGTCCTCGTCGCGGACGACGGCGAGCCCGCCGCCGACGGCGACGACGTCCTTCTCGTCCCGGATCTCGCCGCCGTCCGGGGTCCGGGCGGCGCGCCACAGCTCGCGCCCGTCCCTCAGGTCGAGGGCGACGACGGTCGCGCACCCCAGGCCGGCCGCGACCGACTCGTCGTCCGGGGTGCCGGGCGTGCCCTGCGCGACCAGGGCGACGCCGTCCTCGGCGGCGCGGCTGACGGAGCAGATCGCGGCGCTCCCGGACGGCGTGTAGCTCCAGCGCCGCGCGCCGGTGCGGGCGTCGAAGCCGGTGACGCCGTGGGAGCGGCTGCTGACGAGGGTGTCGCCGACGGCCCAGGCGCCGTTGCCGGACTCGGAGCGGGCGTCCTCGCGCCCGGCGCTCCAGACCTCGCGCATCGAGTCGCCCGGGAGGTGGCCCTCGCCGGCGAGGACGCCGGCGGTGATGGCCCCGCAGCCGGCGAGGAGGGCGAGGACGAGCCCGCCGACGACGGTGTACCGGACGAACCGGGAGGCGGGCTCCCGCGCGCTGTCGCGGGAGCCGGAGGCGGGGGCCTTGCCGGAGGCTTTCCTGGCGGGGGCGGAGGCGGGGGCCTTGCCGGAGGCTTTCTTGGCGGGGGCCTTGCCGGAACCGGGGGCGGAGGCCTTGCCGGAGCCGGAGGTCTTGCCGGAACCGCCGCTGCCGCGGGTGGAGGTCTCGCCCGCCGCTCTGCCGGCCTTCGTGCCCGTCATCCGGATCCCGCCCCTGTCGCCGTGTTCACGCCCGATCGGTACGAGGGATCAGGGTAGGGCCGGGGCGATCCGCCCCGTCACCCCCTCCGCTCGGTGGAGACGATGAGGCAGACGGCCGCCACGACGATGGCGCCGCCGAGGAGGATCGGCCAGGTCAGGGCCTCGCCGAGGATCAGCGTGCCGAGCAGCACGGCGACGACCGGATTGACGTACGCGTAGGTGGCGGCGAGCGAGACCGGGGCGGACTGGAGCAGCCAGGCGTACGCGGTGAAGGCGATCAGCGAGCCGAAGACGACCAGATAGCCGAGGGCCACCCAGGAGCCGGTGGAGACCGCGCCCGGGTCGAAGCCGCGGTGCTCGCCGCGGAGGAGACCGACGACGATGCCGCCGATACCGCCGGCCAGCATCTCGTACACGCTCGCGGTGAACGGGTTGGCGGGCATCGGGAGACGGGCGGAGGAGACGGTGCCGATCGACCAGAGCAGGGCGGCGAGGACGACGAGCAGCACGCCGCCGATGCCGACGTCCCCGCTGAGCCCGGGAAGGGTGAGGACGGCGAGACCGCCGAGGCCGATCAGGACGCCGCCGTACGCGCCGAGCCCGGGACGCTCGCCCGCGGCGGTGCGCAGCAGCACGACCCAGACGGGGACGACGGCGATGAGGAGGGCGGCGAGGCCGGAGGGGACGGTGGTCTCGGCGAGGTTGACCAGGCCGTTGCCGCCGAGGATGAGGAGGAGGCCGACGAGGGCGGCGGAGCCGAGCCGGCGCCGGTCCACCTTGAGGGCGGCGGGGCCGTGGCGCCAGGCCACGAGCACGGCGAGGAGCAGTCCGGCGACGATGAAGCGGGAGCCGGAGGCGAGGAAGGGCGGGATGGTCTCGACGACGAACCGTATGCCGAGGTAGGTGGAGCCCCAGACGACGTAGACGATGGCGAGGGCGGCCCAGACGGCACCGCTGATACGGCGGGCGGGCGCGGCGGACACGGCGGACGCGGGAAGGGTCGCGGCGGGCTTGGTGTCGGCGGGGGGCGCGGAGGCGGGATCGACGGCGGGGCTTGTCATGAGCAGGAGATTAGGCACTCCGGCCGCTTCCCACCAGGAATTCTGCCCGCCTCCGGGCAGGAACGGGACGGGCGGGAACGGGACGGGCAGGAACGGGACGGGCAGAGACGGGACGGGCAGAGACGGAGACGTACGGGAACGGAGACGTACGGGAACGACGACGAGCAGGACCCCACGCCCTCCTCCCCATGCCCTACGCCCTGCGCCCTACCGCTCCCCCTCCCCCGTCGCCTTGAGCGCCAGCCACAGCTCCATGCGGACGTCCGGGTCGTCGAGCGAACGCCCGAGGATCTCCTCGACGCGCCGCATCCGGTAGCGCAGGGTGTGCCGGTGGACCCCGAGGTCGGCCGCGGCGGCGTCCCACTGCCCGTGCCGGGAGAGCCAGGCGCGCAGGCTGGCGACCAGATCGCCGCGGCCCGTGGCGTCGTGCTCGCGCAGCGCCCGGAGCATGCCGTCGGCGAAGGCCCGTACGGCGTCGTCGGCGAGGAGCGGCAGGACGGAACCGGCCGCCAGATCCTCGTGCTCGACGAGGGCGCGGCCCCGGCGGCGGGCCACCGAGAGGGCCTGCTCGGCCTGCTTGTACGCGGCTGCCGCCGTGCCGGGGCCGGCGGACGCGGAGAGCCCGACGACGACCCCGGCGTCCTCGGCCTCGCGCTCCGCGTACCCGGCGCAGGCGGCGACGACCGCGCCGTCGTCACCGGCGAGGACGACGAGCCGTTCCTCGCCCTCGGGCACGGTCAGCACGGCCTCGCCGGCACGGGCGGCGGCGGCCTCCAGCGCCTCGGCGAGCACGGAGAGCGGGGGTTCGGGCGAGTCGGCGTGGGTGCCGGGCTCGGCGACGAGGATCCGGAAGGGGGCGTCGAGGAGCCCGCCGTAGACGTCGCCCGCGACGGTACGGGCGTGCTCCGGGTGAGCGGCGAGCATCAGGCGCAGCACGGCGCCGCCGAGGCGCTGTTCGGCGGCCTGGAGGGAGCGGGAGCGTTCGGTGGTGAGGGTGAGCAGGGCGATCGCGGAGTGGACCGCGTACCGCTCGGCGGTGCCGAGGGGGGCGGCCGTGCCGACGGCGAGGGCGCCGCGGACCCGGCGGCCGGTCCCGAGCGACTGGAGCTCGACCCGGTCGTCGGTGCCGCCGACGACGGCGCTGGCGGGGGCCGGGCGTTCACGGAGCCGCTCGACGTCCGGGGTGAGCCGGGCGGCGCGGCGGGCCGCCCACTCCGGGGAGACGGCGACGACGGCACCCGAGGCGTCGTAGAGCGCGGACCAGCCGTCGACGTGCGCGGCGAGCCGGGCGACGACCGCGTCCGGACCCTCGGCGAGCGCGGCCCGGGTCAGCTCGCGCTGCGCCTCGAACCCGGCCGTCACGGCCCGGTACTGGTCGGCGGCGATGGCGGCGGAGACGGCCTTGCTGATGGCGAGGAACGGGGTGCGGCGCGGCACTTCGAGCAGCGGCAGGTGTTCGGCCCGGGCGGCTTCGAGCAGCGCGCCCGGGATGTCGTCGTAGTTCACCCCCACGGCGAACCCGAGCCCCACCACCCCCGCGCCGAGCAGCCGCCGCACGTACCGCCGCATCGCCTCCGGGTCCTCGGCGTCGAGCGTCAGACCGGTGGTCAGCAGGAGCTCCCCGCCCTCCATGTACGGCACGGGGTCGGCCAGTTCACTGACGTGCGCCCACCGGACGGGGGTGTCGAGACGGTCCTCCCCCGCCCGGACCAGAAGCCGGAGCGAGGAGTGCTGGACGAGCGAGGCGAGCGTGGGCGGCATCGGAAACCGGCGGACCTTCGAGCGGAGGCCGGACCCGCGAGACCCGCGCCCGGCGACGGAACGCCGCTGGGGAGGGCGGCCCACCCGATTGTGCCAGGCCCCCCGCCCCACCGCGCGGGACCGGGCTCAGGCGCGGAGGTCGACGAGGAGGGGCGGCGTGTGCTCGCCCCGCACGTGGGTGAGGGAGAGGACCGCGTGGCCGGGCGGCACGCCGTGCGCCAGGTCGGAGGCGGACCAGCGCTCCCGCTCCACCTCGCGGACGGTGACCGCGTCGGTGGTGACGGCCTTGCCGGTGACGAGCTTGCGCACGGCGTGTGCCACCCGGGTGAGGGGTTCGTCGGAGCGGACCGTCCGGCTGGTGAAGTCCCGGGCCTCCACCCACTCGGTGCCCCAGGTCTCCGCGAACCGCTTTCCGTCCCAGGTGGTGACGCCGGCGAGGGCGAACCGGCAGCCGACCGCCCCGAACAGCGGGGTCCGCAGGCGCTCGGGGACGTCCTCGACGGTGCGGAGCCCGAGGACGACACCGGCGTGGGCGGAGCGCAGCCGCTGAAGGCCCCGCACGGTCGCGTCGGTCAGGGTGTGGGCGGCGTCGTCGAGGACGAGGCAGGCGAAGCGCGAGCGGTCGGTCCGGTCCACGGCCCGGCCGAGGAACTGGGCGAGCACGAGTCGGGTGAGGAGCCGGGACGCCTCGGCGTGCCCGGCTTCCGGCAGGTCGATCCGGACGCGGACCGGGTGCTCCAGGGCGCGCATGGTGAACGGCGAGGTCGCCCCGGAGGTGTCGAAGAAGCCGGCGAAGGCGGGACGGTCGAGGAGGGCGATCCGGTCGGCGAGCCGGCCCGCCGGGTCTCCGTCGGCGCCCCGCTGCCGTGCCCGGGCGTCGAGTTCGCGGACGAGGGAGGCGTTCCCGGCGGCTTCGAGGGAGGCGCGCAGGGTTCCCAGCAGGGCGGGGTCGCCGTCGAGGAGCTCGCGGAGCTCGGGGACCGAGGGGAACCGGCCGTGGACGGCGTGGAAGGGGCCGAGGAGCTGGGCGAGCGCGGTGGTGGCCCGGCGGGTGTCGGAGGTGTCGCCGGCCAGGACGTCGGCGAGCAGGGCGGCCGCGCGGTCCGGGTCGGAGGTGCCGCCGTACAGGTCGAGGTCGTGCGGCGAGGCGGGGTCGCCGACCCGGATGACGACGTCATAGGCCTCGTCCGGGCCGAGCGGCGCGGTGTCGGATCCGACCACGACGACGGCGGCCTGCCCGGCGAGCGCCTGGAGGGAGAGGGACTCGACGAGGGGGCGGACGAGCCGGGTCGTCTTGCCGCTGCCGGAGGGCCCCACGACGACCATGCCGGTGCCGAGCACCTCGGGGTCGAGGGCGAGGCCGGTGGTGCGGCGCGCGTAGGGGTTGCGGGCGCTGTCCGCGACGGTGCCGAGACGCACCTGCCGGAGCGCCAGGTCGTGCGTGGCGGTCCGGCCGACGAGGAAGCGGGCCCCGGAGGGGTGCAGGAAGGCCGCCGCGCCCCGGGCGAGGACCTCCCGGACGAAGGCCGCCTGCCGCTCGTGGGCCTGGCCCGCGGCCTCCCAGGCGGCCCGGATCCGGGCGTAGTCGACGTCGTTCATCGCCCCGGAGGCCGCCTCCGCGGCGAGCCGCTCGGCCGCCTCGCCGAACCCGGCGGCCCGCAGTTCGTTCCAGGAGGCGAGGTCGGCGCCGCCGGTGACGGGGGGCGGCGCGGCCTCGGGCGTCCCGGCCGGCGGGGTGGCGCGGCGCAGGGCGAGCCAGACGAAGGGGAGCGCGGTCGCGAGGGTGAGCACCAGGGTGGCCGTGTCCTCCATCTCCTGGTTGGCGAAGACCGCGGCGGGCCCGGTCAGGTCGTACGGCAGCATCGAGAGGACGAGGGGGCGGAGCGGCAGCCAGTCGCCGCGGACGAGGGCGATGGTGATCAGGCCCACGACCACGGCGATGACGAACTGCGCCCGGCGTCCGTACGCCCGGACGAGCCGGTTCCAGGCGTAGGGCCAGCGGCCGAAGCGGCCGATGCCGCCGAAGACGCCGGCGAAGAGGACGAAACGGTAGACGGCCAGGGCGATCGGCCCCCCGGTGCCGGGCACGGGCGCACCGCCGAGCGGACGCCACCAGTCGGCGGGGGTGAAGAGCCGGATCGGGACGCTCCAGTAGGGGATGTAGCCGTTGCGGAGCAGCGACCAGAGCAGGACGGCGACGAGGAAGGAGATCGTCGCGCCGGCGAGCACGGTCCGCAGCGGTGTCTCGTCCGGTTCGCGCTCGGGCCGCGGCACGTGCCCGTACCGCCAGACGCCGGGCGCGGCCTCGGGGCGTGGCGCGCGCAGCCAGTCGACGAGCGTGGTGCCGGCTCGCGCGCTGGGCGCGGCCGCCGGCTTGGGCGGTGTGGACCGCGGTGCGGAGAGCGGTGTGGCGCCCGGCATCGGAGGGGCGCCGGCGGGCGGGCCGGACGGGCGGGGGATGTCGGCGTGCGGACGCCCGTCGTGTGTCCTCCGCGAGCCGTGCGTGCCCTCGAACTCCATGTTCCCCTGCCCCCTGGCCCTTCGACTCCGCGGCGCTGTCGTCCGGGCCCAATCTAGAGCCTCGGTCACGGATCGTGCCCCGGATCAGGGCGATGGCACGGAGTCGTCCCGGACAAGTGCGCGTATGGCCGATACGGACAAGGACACGCCGGGACCACTCCCATCCGTAGCATGCGCCGGGCGCGCGGCCGCGCCTAGCCTGCGGAGGAAACCCGCAAGAGCGTCCAGAACACCCCAGGAGCCCCGCATGAACGCTGTCCCGCAGGAGCGGCGCGTCGTCACCGCCATTCCCGGTCCGAAGTCGCAGGAGCTCCAGGCTCGTCGGCTCGACACCGTCGCCGGGGGCGTGGGCTCCACGCTGCCCGTGTTCACCAAGCGCGCGGGCGGCGGGATCATCGAGGACGTCGACGGCAACCTGCTGATCGACTTCGGGTCCGGCATCGCCGTGACGTCCGTGGGCGCCTCCGCCGAGGCCGTCGTGCGCCGCGCCTCCGCGCAGCTGCAGGACTTCACCCACACCTGTTTCATGGTGACGCCGTACGAGGGCTACGTCGAGGTCTGCGAGGCGCTGGCCGAGCTGACCCCGGGCGACCACGCCAAGAAGTCCGCGCTGTTCAACTCCGGCGCCGAGGCCGTCGAGAACGCGGTGAAGATCGCCCGTTCGTACACCAAGCGCCAGGCCGTCGTCGTCTTCGACCACGGCTACCACGGCCGGACGAACCTCACCATGGGCATGACGGCGAAGAACATGCCGTACAAGCAGGGCTTCGGTCCGTTCGCCCCCGAGGTCTACCGCGTGCCGGTCGCCTACGGCTACCGCTGGCCCACCGGTGCCGAGAACGCCGGCCCCGAGGCCGCCGCCCAGGCGATCGACAACATCACCAAGCAGATCGGCGCCGAGAACGTCGCCGCGATCGTCATCGAGCCGGTCCTCGGCGAGGGCGGCTTCATCGAGCCGGCCAAGGGCTTCCTGCCGGCGATCGTGAAGTTCGCCAACGACAACGGCATCGTCTTCGTCGCCGACGAGATCCAGGCCGGCTTCTGTCGCACCGGCCAGTGGTTCGCCTGCGAGGACGAGGGCATCGTCCCGGACCTCATCACCACCGCCAAGGGCATCGCGGGCGGTCTGCCGCTCGCCGCCGTCACCGGCCGCGCCGAGATCATGGACTCCGTCCACGGCGGCGGTCTGGGCGGCACCTACGGCGGCAACCCGGTGGCCTGCGCCGGTGCGCTCGGCGCCATCGAGACGATGAAGGAGCTGGACCTCAACGGCAAGGCCAAGCGCATCGAGGAGGTCATGAAGGCCCGCCTCGCCACGATGCAGGAGAAGTTCCCGGTCATCGGCGACATCCGCGGCCGCGGCGCCATGATCGCCATCGAGCTCGTCAAGGACCCGGCGACGAAGGAGCCGGCCGCCGAGGCCGCCGCCGCGCTCGCCAAGTTCTGCCACAACGAGGGCGTCCTCGTCCTCACCTGCGGCACCTACGGCAACGTGCTGCGCTTCCTCCCGCCGCTGGTCATCGGCGAGGACCTGCTCAACGAGGGTCTGGACGTCATCGAGGCCGCGCTCGCGGCCCTCTGAGGGATGCTTCGGCGCAAAGAGTGAAGACTCTGTGGGGGGCCGATGGCGGGATGCGTTTCCCGCTGTCGGCCCCCCGTCTCGTGCCGTACGGTCGTTCCCAGATGAGAGAGACACCCCGGGCGGAGCCTCCCCGGCACCGCCCGCACCGTGCCGAAGCGCACACCACCGGAGCCTCGCGCTCCGGGATTCCTCACCGATCGGACGGCCGCCCGCCCCACACCCCCCGGGGCGCGCGGCAGCCCGATCCTCTCGGCCGCCCTGGAACCACCCCCCCTGTTCCAGGGCGGCCGGCTCTCTTCTCGGCGCTCGTCGCCCTCGCCGTCGTGACCTGGCAGGTGCTCGTCCACGGCCCCTTGACCAGGCTCGACGAGCGGGTGTCCGCGGCCGTGGTGGACTCGGTCCCCCGGCGCCTCTCCGAACTCGCCTCCGACCTCGGCAACCTGACGGTCGCCCTGCCCGTGCTGGCCGCCGCGATGGCGTACGCCCTCTTCCGCGGCCGCCGCGCGGACGCCCTCTTCGCGGGTCTCGCGATGGCCGCCGTCCCGCTGCTCGTCGTGCCCCTGAAGGAGTGGACGGCGCGGCCCGGTCCGCTCGAACCCTGGGCCCACGGCTACTACCCGTCCGGTCACACGGCGACCGCGATGGTGGCCTACTTCGGTGCCGCGTACCTCGTCTCGAACCGTCTGGTTCCCCTCGCCGCCGTTCTCACCCTGATCACGGGCATCGGCCTGATCGTCCGCGGCTTCCACTGGCCCCTGGACGTCCTCGCCTCCGTCGCCCTCTGCCTCCCGCTGCTGGGCTGGCCGCTTCTCGCGGCGCGGTACGGTCGGGGACGGATCCGGGGAGGGGACGCATGTCGGACGGGGAGCGGCGGTACGCCGTCACGATCGACGGACGGGCCTACGAGCTGAGTCCTTCGTCCGGGGAGGTCGTCCTCCCCGACCACGGGGGCAAGCTCCACCACGCGGCGGCCTGCCGGCACCTGACGGACGCCGCTCGGCTCCCGCGCCGGCCCGATCCCGACGGGCTGACCTGGCGACGGCTGCTCGACGCCGCGGACCCGGCCGCCTTCGCGGTCTCCGCCGGGCTGCTCAACGGCCGGAACCGGCCCGTGACCGGCGTCTGTTCCTGCGCCCTGCGGCCGGTCACCCACAGCCACGCGGAGACCCTGCCGTACTGGCCGGTCGACGACGCCCTGGCGGTCTTCGACCGGGAGCGGTACCGGGCGGCGGTCGAGGCGGCGGACCGGGACGCCGAGCGGATCCGGGCGGAGTTCCCCTGGGAGGAGTGGGCGGAGCTGCCGCTGGAGCGGTACGCGCTCGGACAGCCGGACGTGCCCGGCCACCGGGTGTACAGCTATCTGCTGGAGTTCGGTTCCAAGGCGCTGGGGAGCATCACCGGCGGCACGGCGAAGAAGCACTTCGTCTACCGGCGGAAGCGGACCGGCGCGTGGTGGTTCGACCGGCGGTACGCGGACGTCGCCGCGGCCTGGGAGGACGTGCGGGCCGGGCTGGTCGCCGCCGTCACCGCCGCGCGCGAGGGCCGGGTCGGCGACATCGACGAGATCGCCTCGGTCCGCTCCGGGATCACGGTGGTGGCGAAGACCCTGCGCGTCTACGCCCCGGACGCCGTCCTGCCGGTCTACTCGGACAGCTTCACCCGGCACTACCTGGAGCGGCTCGCGCCGGGCGGTTCGGCGAAGCTCCAGCCCTTCGCCCGCAAGGAGCTGCTGAAGTCGCTGGTGGACGACGACCCGCGGTTCGCCGGCTGGCCGCCGCAGCTGGTCCGGTACTTCCTCGACTGGTGGGCCCCGGCCCGGCGGACCGCGGACCGGACGGTGCGGATCGGGAGCTTCGGTTCTGAGGAGGAGTGGGACGGGTTCGCCGCCGCCGGGCTGGTCCCCGTCGGCGTGGACCTGGTCGGGGACCTGCACGGGTTCGCCGACGAGAAGGAGCTGGCCGACGCGTACGAGGAGGCGTACGCGAGCAGCGCGTGGGCGAGGTCGGGGCCGGCGCCGGCCGTCGACGTCCCGGCTCTGTGGCGCCTGCTCGACCTGCGGGTCGGGGACCGGGTGGTCGCGACCCGGGGCCGCAGCCGGGTCCTGGGGATCGGCCGGGTCACCGGGGACGGCTACGTCTGGCTGCCCGATGCCTCCGTGGGGGCGCTGTCGGGGCACGCGCTGGCCGTGGAGTGGGAGCACGAGTACCCCGGCAGGCTGGACGGGCCGGAGCCCGGCTGGGACACGGAGCTGCTCTCGGAGGTGTCGCCGGACCTCTGGGAGAGGATCCTGGGCCTCCTCCGGGACGGCGACGGGACGGCCGGGGCCCTGCCGCAGCCCGTCGGCTCCGTCGCCCTGCCGCCGCTCGACCCGGCCCTCCAGCGGATCGACGACGCCCTCGAACGCCGGGGCCAGGCCGTGCTGTTCGGGCCGCCCGGCACCGGCAAGACGTACCACGCGCTGCGGTACGCGGTCCGGCGGCTCGGCGAGCTGTCCGCCGACCTGCCGGGGGTGGATCCGCTGGCCGAGCCGGGGAGCGCGGGTTTCGCCGCGACGATCGAGGCGCTGACCGAGGCGGGGCGGCTGACCATGGCCACCTTCCACCCGAGCTACGGCTACGAGGACTTCGTCGAGGGCCTGCGGCCCGTCAAGGGCGCGTCGGGCTTCGTCCTGGAGCCGGTGGACGGCGTCTTCAAGCGCGTGTGCGAGGCGGCCGCCGCCGACCCCGGCCAGCTGTACGTGGTGGTCGTGGACGAGCTGAACCGGGGCAATCTGCCGCGCATCCTGGGCGAGCTGATCACCGTCCTGGAGAAGGACAAGCGGGGGCTGCCCGTCACCCTGCCGCTCACCGGGGCGCCGTTCCGCGTCCCGCCGAACGTGCGCCTCCTCGGCACGATGAACACCGCCGACCGGTCCGTCCGGCTGCTCGACTCGGCCGTCCGCCGCCGCTTCGCCTTCATCGAACTGCTCCCCGACCCGGGCCCGTTGCGCGGCGCCCAGGTGGACCAGCTGGACCTGGCGGTCTTCCTCGACCGGCTCAACGACCGGATCAGGACCAGGCTCGACCGGGAGAAGCAGATCGGGCACGCCTTCCTGTTCTCCGGGGGCGCGCCCGTCTCGACCGCCGCGGAGTTCGCCGCGGTCGTGCGCGGGGAGATCCTGCCGCTGCTCCAGGAGTACGCGTACGACGACTACGGACTGCTGGCCGCGTTCCTCGGCGAGGAGCTGGTCGACGTCGCCGCCCACACGCTGCGGGAGCTCACGGACGAGGACCTCGTCAACCGCCTGTACGAGGAGCTCCAGGTCGGTTCCGGTGGGGAGTGACCGGCCGGCCCCGTTCGAACTGACCGAGTACACCACCCGGGTCTTCGACGGGGTCCGGCTGACGGACGCCGACCGGCGGCTGCTCGACGACGGGTCCCTCGACGCGCGGCTGCGGCTGCGGCAGCTGCGGGGCGGCCGGCTGGAGGTGACGGCCGCCCAGCACGTGGGGACGGTGCGGCTGGAGGCGGCCGAGTTCCGGGTGGTGCCGAAGTACCTCGGCGAGGAGCTCGACGTGCTGCGGATGCTCGACCACGCCCGGGGCGGGACGCCGGTCCCGCTGCCGGCCGCGCGGTCCCTGGCCGGCGGACGGCCGCACCTGCGGGACCTGGTCTGCCTCATGGTCGTCGAGCACGGCGAGCGGCTGCTGCGGCACGGGGTGCGGCGCGACTACGTGACCGTCGAGGACGATCTGCGGGTGGTGCGGGGCCGGCTGCTCCCCGATCGGCAGCTGCTGCGCCACCACGGCCGCCCGGACGTGCTGGCCTGCCGGTTCGAGGAGCACGAGGCGGACGTCGTCGACAACCGGCTCTGCGCGGCGGCCCTCGCGCTGGCCGCCCGGACGGCGCGCGACGACGGGGTGCGGGCCCGGGCCCGGCGGGCGGCGGGGCTGTTCGCGGGGCACGCCCCGACGCCGCTCGGGGACGTACGGGCCGCGCTGGCCTCGGTGGCGTACCACCGGCACAACGAGCACTACCGGTCCGCGCACCTGTGGGCGGGGCTGTTGCTGACGGGCGGGGGCCTCGACGGGCTCTTCTCCGCGGGCCCGCTGGTGTCGCGGGCCTTCCTGATCGACATGAACGCCCTCTTCGAGTCCTTCGTGACCCGGCTCCTGAAGGACGGGGCGGAGGGTTCGGGGACGCGGGTGGAGAGCCAGACCTCGCACGCCTCGGTGCTGTTCGACGAGCGGAGGCGGCGGGGGTACGGCACCGCCCGTCCGGACCTGCTGCTCTCCGGCCGGGGCCGGCGGCTCCCGGTGGACGTCAAGTACAAGCTGTACGGGGAGAGGAAGCTCGCGCCGCAGGACCTCTACCAGGCGTCCTTCTACGCGCACGCGCTCGGTCTGCGGGCGGACGAGGGGCCGCCCGAGTGCGTCCTGGTCCATCCCGCGCCGGCGGGCGCGGAGGGTGCCCGGGTGGCGGTGCGGACGCCGGAGGGGGCGGTCACGGCCCGGGTCCGGGCCGTGCCCCTCGACCTGCGGGCGGCGCTTGCGGAGCTGGGCGGGCCGGACCCCCGTGCCGTGCCGGCCCGCCTGTTCCGCGAGGTGGCGGGGTGAGCCGTCACCCCGCGGAAAGGGTCAGCTCCAGTTGTACGCGTCGAAGTTCCGGCTGAACTCCCACTGGTTGAAGCGGTCCCAGTTGATCGACCAGGTCATCAGGCCGCGCAGCGACGACCAGGTGCCGTGGGTCTGGTAGCTGCCGCAGTTCTGCTTCTTCGTGAGGCAGTCCAGGGCCTTGTTCACCTCGGTGGGGCTGGTGTGGCCGTTGCCGGCCTGGGTGGAGGCCGGGAGGCCGATGGCGACCTGTTCGGGGCGGAGGCCCGGGAAGAAGCGCTCGCTGTTGCCGGCGACCGGGAAGCCGGTGAGCAGCATGTCGGTCATGGCGATGTGGAAGTCGGCGCCGCCCATGGAGTGGTACTGGTTGTCGAGGCCCATGATGGAGCCGGAGTTGTAGTCCTGGACGTGGAGCAGCGTCAGGTCGTCGCGCAGGGCGTGGATGACCGGGAGGTACGCGCCGGCGCGCGGGTCCTGGCCGCCCCAGGGGCCGGAGCCGTAGTACTGGTAGCCGAGCTGGACGAAGAAGGTCTCCGGGGCCATCGTCAGGACGAACTTGGCGCCGTACTTGGCCTTGAGGGTCTTGACCGCCTGGATCAGGTTGACGATCACCGGCGAGGTGGGGTTGCGGAAGTCGGTGTCGCCGGTCTGGAGCGAGAGCGAGTGGCCCTCGAAGTCGATGTCGAGGCCGTCGAGGCCGTACTCGTCGATGATCTTCGAGACGGAGGAGACGAAGGTGTCGCGGGCGGCGGTGGTGGCGAGCTGGACCTGGCCGTTCTGGCCGCCGATGGAGATGAGGACCTTCTTGCCGGCGGCCTGCTTGGCCTTGATGGCGGTCTTGAAGTCGGCCTCGGACTCGACGTTCGGGCACTCGGCGACGGGGCAGAGCTTGAAGCGGATGTCGCCGGAGGTCACCGAGGTGGGCTCGCCGAAGGCGAGGTTGACGACGTCCCAGGAGTCCGGCACGTCGGCCATCCGGGTGTAGCCGGAGCCGTTGGCGAAGCTGGCGTGGAGGTAGCCGACGAGGGCGCGGGCGGGCAGTTCGCCGCCGCCCCCGCCGCCGCCGGAGGTCGTGGTGGCGGTGACGGCGGTGGACCGGGCGGACTCGCCGGCGCTGTTGACCGCCGAGACCTGGAAGGAGTACGCGGTGTTCGGGGTGAGGCCGGTGGCGGTGTACGAGGTGCCGGTGGCCGTGCCGACGGCGGTGCCGCCGCGGTAGACCTTGTACGAGGTGGCTCCGGCGACCGCGGGCCAGGTGAGCGGCACCGAGGTGGAGGTCGGGCTGCCGGCGGCGAGGCCCGTCGGGGTGGCGGGGATCTGGACCGGGTCGCCGCCGGGGCCGTAGAGGGAGAGGTCGTCGGCCTGGTAGGCGGGGGTGCCGTACCAGCCGTGGGTGTAGACCGTGACCGAGGTGGTGGTGGCGCCGGTGGTGAAGGAGGTGCCGAGCTTCTGCCAGTCCGGGGCCGACTGGGTCCAGGCGTATCCGTCGGTGGTGCCGGTGCCGGTGACGCCCAGGTAGACGTAGCTACCGCGGACCCAGCCGCTCAGCGCGTACGTCGAGTTGGGCTTGACGGTGATGGTCTGGGAGCACTTGGCGTTGTCGCTGCCGGCCGGGGTGGCCTGGAGCGCCTTCGTCCCGCCGTGCACGGGCGAGGTGACGACGGCGCCGCTGCCGGCCGTGCAGCTCCAGCCGTCCAGGCCGGCTTCGAAGCCGCCGTTGCGGGCGAGTTCGGCGTCGGCGGCCTGGGCGGCCGGTGAGAGGGCGGCGAGCCCGCCCATGGCGAGCGCGCCCGCCAGGAGCAGGGTGAGGGGTCTGGTGCGGTCCACGACTGCCTCCGGGGGTGGGGGATCGGAGTGGAGCGCGCCACAGCATGGTCCAGACCAATCGAGTGGTCAAGACCTCTGCCGGGATGTGGAGTTGGGAAGTCGGGCGGACCGGGGCCGGGAGACGGCGCGGGGGCGGCCTCAGGAGGCGCTCCCCCCGGGCGGCTCCTCGCGGGCCAGCGCGCCCGCCGCCTCGTGCATGGCCAGTTCGAGCAGCGAGGCGTCGGTGAGGGTGCCGAGGCCGTCCGGGACCACCAGCCAGCGCACTCCCCCGGTCGAACGCCCCGGGTACGGGACGACGATCCAGGTGCCGGGACCGGCGCCGCGCACCCCGGTGCCGAGCCAGCGGGCGGCGGTGCCGGGCGGGACGAAGAAGCCGATCCGGGCGTCGCCGAAGTCGGCGAGGACGGGCCCCGGCCGGTCGACCAGCCGGGTCAGGACGTCGAGGGTGGGATGGCCGAGCTCGCCCGGCAGGATCAGTACGTCCCAGCGCCGGCCGGCCGGCAGCAGGGCGACCCCGTGCGGGTTGCGCTCCCACTCCCAGCGGCAGGCGTCGGGATCCGGTGCGACCGCGGCCAGCCACTCCACCGCGGCCTTGACGCCGGAGGCCCCCGTAGGTGTCATCGTGCGAACTCCTCTCCGTGGGGACGCGCGGAGCTGCGCGTCCACACGGAGAGAGCGCGATCGTTCCCCGCTCTTACGCGGGTTTCCCTACCCATCGGTTGTGATCTGAATCACACCACTGGGGAGGAGGGGAGACTCAGCTGTCGAAGCCGAGGCCCAGCTTGTCCATCGCCTTCAGCCAGAGGTTCCGCCGGCCGCCGTTGGCGTCGGCGCGGGCCAGCGACCACTTGGTGATCCCGATGCCGGCCCAGGCGATCGGCTCGGGCGGGAAGGGCAGCGGCTTGGAGCGGACCATCGCCAGCCCGGTGCGCTCGGTGCGCTCCCCGGCGAGCAGGTCCAGCATCACGTCGGCGCCGAAGCGGGTGGCGCCGACGCCGAGGCCGGTGTAGCCCTGCGCGTACGCCACCTTGCCCTGGTGGGCGGTGCCGAAGAAGGCCGAGAAGCGCGAGCAGGTGTCGATCGCGCCGCCCCAGGCGTGGCTGAAGCGGAGCCCCTCCAGCTGCGGGAAACAGGTGAAGAAGTGCTCGGCCAGCTTGAGGTAGGTCTCCGGGCGGTGGTCCATCTCCGACTGCACCTTGCCGCCGAAGCGGTAGATGGCGTCGTAACCGCCCCAGAGGATGCGGTGGTCCGCCGTGACGCGGAAGTAGTGGAACTGGTTGGCGGAGTCGCCGAGGCCCTGCCTGCCCTTCCAGCCGATGGAGGCCAGCTGCTCCTCGCTCAGCGGCTCGGTGACGAGCGCGTAGTCGTACACCGGGACGGTGTAGTGGCGCAGCCGCTTGACCAGGGACGGGAAGACGTTGGTGCCGAGGGCGACCCGGCGGGCGGCGACCCGCCCGTAGGGGGTGCGGACGGCCATGCCGGCGCCGGCCGAGACCAGGTCGAGGCCCGGAGTGTTCTCGAAGATCCGCACCCCGAGGTCGAGGCAGGCCCTCTTGAGGCCCCAGGCGAGCTTCGCCGGGTGGAGCATGGCGACGCCCTCGCGGTCCCAGAGGCCGCCGAGGAAGGTCGGCGAGTTCACCTCGGCGCGCATGGCGTCCTGGTCGAGGAGGGTCAGACCCTCGGCGAGGCCGAGCCGGTCGGCCTCCTCGTACCACTCGTGGAGCTCCTCGACCTGGTACGCCTCGGTGGCCACGTCGATCTCGCCGGTGCGCTCGAACTCGCAGTCCAGCGCGTAGCGGCCGACGGCCTCCTCGATGGCGTCGAGGTTGGCCGCGCCGAGCCGTTCCAGCTGCGGCAGCTCCCCCGGCCAGCGGGAGAGGCCGTTGCCGAAGCCGTGGGTGAGGGAGGCGGCGCAGAAGCCGCCGTTGCGGCCCGAGGCGGCCCAGCCCACCTCGTGGCCTTCGATCAGCACGACGTCCTGGGAGGGGTCGCGCTCCTTGGCGAGGAGCGCGGTCCACAGTCCGCTGTAACCGCCGCCGATCACGAGGAGATCGCACTTCTCGGTGCCGGTGAGGGCGGGCAGGGCGCCGGGCTTGCCGGGGTCTTCCAGCCAGAAGGGGACGGGCTGGGCGTCGGAGAGAGATTGTGCAGCGAGACGCATGGCGACTGGGGCCATGGTTTCCAACTCCTTCGGTGCCTGAGACGGCTTTCGCTCAGGCTGTTGCTGTCTTCTTGCGCCGGTTCGTAATGATTTGCCCGGCCACGACGATCAGTACCGCGAGGACGAACATCGCGGTGCCGATCACGTTGATCTGAACGGGGGTGCCGCGCTGTGCCGAGCCCCAGACGAACATGGGGAAGGTCACGGTGGAGCCCGCGTTGAAGTTGGTGATGATGAAGTCGTCGAACGAGAGCGCGAAGGCGAGCAGGGCGCCGGCGGCGATGCCGGGCGCGGCGATCGGCAGGGTGACCCGCAGGAAGGTCTGCGCGGGCCCGGCGTAGAGGTCGCGCGCGGCCTCCTCCAGGCGCGGGTCCATGGACATGACCCGGGCCTTGACCGCCGTCACGACGAACGACAGGCAGAACATGATGTGGGCGATGAGGACCGTCCAGAAGCCCAGCTCGATCCCCATGTTGAGGAAGAGGGTGAGCAGCGAGGCGGCCATGACGACCTCGGGCATCGCCATCGGCAGGAAGATCAGCGAGTTGATCGCGCCGCGCGCCCGGAAGCGGTAGCGGACCAGCGCGAAGGCGATCATCGTGCCGAGGACGACGGCGCCGACGGTGGCCCAGGCGGCGAGCTGGAGCGAGAGCGTGAGCGACTCGCACATGTCGGCGACGCCGCAGGGGTCCTTCCAGGCGTCGAGGGAGAACTGCTGCCACGAGTAGTTGAAGCGCCCGTTCGGCTTGTTGAACGAGAACACCATGACCACGACGTTCGGCAGGATCATGTACGCGAGCGTCAGCAGGCCCGCGATGACGACGACGTTCTTGCGCAGCCAGGTCATCAGACGAGGTCCTCCGTTCCCGCCTTGCGGATGTAGACGGTGACCATGAGGAGCACGATCGCCATGAGGATGAAGGACAGGGCGGCGGCCGTCGGGTAGTCGAGGACGCGGAGGAACTGCGACTGGATGACGTTGCCGATCATCTTGGTGTCGGTGGAGCCGAGGAGCTCGGCGTTGACGTAGTCGCCGCTCGCCGGGATGAAGGTGAGCAGGGTGCCGGAGACGACGCCGGGCATCGACAGCGGGAAGGTCACCTTGCGGAAGGTGGTCGCCGGGGAGGCGTAGAGGTCCTGGGCGGCCTCGTGGAGCCGGCCGTCGATCCGCTCCAGGGAGGTGTAGAGCGGCAGGATCATGAACGGCAGGAAGTTGTACGTGAGGCCGCAGACGACCGCCATCGGGGTGGCGAGCACCCGCTCGCCCTCGGTCCAGCCGAGCCAGCCGGTCACGTCGAGGACGTGCAGCGCGTTGAGCGCGTCCACGACGAGGCTGTCGTCGGCGAGGATCGTCTTCCAGGCCAGGGTCCGGATGAGGAAGCTGGTGAAGAAGGGCGCGATCACCAGGACGAGCAGCAGGTTGCGCCAGCGGCCGGCCTTGAAGGCGATGAGGTACGCGAGCGGGTAGCCGAGCAGCAGGCAGAGCGCGGTGGCGGTGCCCGCGTACAGCAGCGAACGCAGCAGCTGCGGCCAGTACTCGGTGAAGGCGTCGACGTACGTCTGGAAGTGCCAGGTGACCTGGAAGCCCTCTTCGAGGGAGCCGGTCTGCACCGAGGTGGAGGCCTGGTAGACGAGCGGCAGCGCGAAGAAGACGACCAGCCAGAGGATGCCGGGGAGCAGCAGCCAGTAGGGGACGAGCCGCTTGCGGGTCGGAGGCTTGCGCAGAACCGGTTCCTCGACCGGTCCCGGCGCCGCTTCCTTGGTCAGGGTGGTGGTCACGAGGCGTCCTCCACCGTCTCCACGCCCGCGTCGATGTCCTGGGCGGCGTCGAGGCCGAAGGTGTGGGCCGGGTTCCAGTGCAGGACGACCTCGGCGCCCGGGCGGAGCCGCGCGTCGCGCTCGATGTTCTGCTCGTAGACCTGGAGCTCCGCTCCGGCCGGCGAGTTCACCACGTACTGGGTGGAGACGCCGATGAAGGAGGAGTCCACGATCCGGCCGGTGACCTTGTTGCGGCCGTCCGCGATCGAGCCGGCGTCGTCGGCGTGCGTCAGCGAGATCTTCTCGGGGCGGACGCCGACGAGGAGCTTGCCGCCCTGGCGGGCGGCGTCGGTACAGCGGTCGCCGGGGACCCTGAGCCTGCCGCCGCCGGCCGTCACGACGACGTCCGCGCCGGTCTCGACGACCTCGGCCTCGATGAGGTTGGAGGTGCCGAGGAAGTTGGCGACGAAGGTGGTCCTCGGGTTCTCGTACAGGTCGGCGGGGGCGCCGAGCTGCTCGACCCGGCCGCCGTTCATGACCGCGACCTGGTCGGCCATGGTCATGGCCTCCTCCTGGTCGTGGGTGACGTGCACGAAGGTGATGCCGACCTCGGTCTGGATCCGCTTGAGCTCCAGCTGCATCTGGCGGCGCAGCTTGAGGTCGAGGGCGCCGAGCGGCTCGTCGAGGAGGAGCACCTGCGGGTGGTTGATCAGGGCGCGGGCGACGGCGACGCGCTGCTGCTGGCCGCCGGAGAGCTGGTGCGGCTTGTGCCGGGCCTTGTCGCCGAGCTGGACGAGCTCCAGCATGTCGTCGACCTGCTTCTTCACCGACTTGATGCCCCGGCGGCGCAGGCCGAAGGCGATGTTCTCGGAGATGTCCATGTGCGGGAAGAGCGCGTAGGACTGGAAGACGGTGTTGACCGGCCGCTTGTAGGGGGGCAGGTCGGTGACGTCCCGGTCGCCGAGGAAGACCGTGCCGGTGGAGGGGTCCTCCAGGCCGGCGATCATGCGCAGGGTGGTGGTCTTGCCGCAGCCGGAGGCGCCGAGCAGGGCGAAGAAGGAGCCCTGCGGGACGGTGAGGTCGAGCGGGTGCACGGCGGTGAAGGAGCCGTAGGTCTTGCTGATCCCGGTGAGTCGGACGTCGCCGCCGGTGGTGTTCTCAGTCATGGGTGGAGGTCCCGGATCTTCGTAAGAGGGTGGACGACGGGCTCAGGCGCCGATGAGCTTGGCGAACTTCTCCTCGTACGCCGTCTCTTCCTCGCTGGTCAGGGAGCGGAAGGCGCGGGACTTCTTGGCCATGGCCTTGTCCGGGAGGATCAGCGTGTTGGCCGCGAGCTCGGGATCGATCTTGGCCAGCTCGTCCTTGACCCCGTCGACGGGGCAGACGTAGTTGATGTAGGCGGCGAGCTGGGCGGCCACCGGGAGCTCGTAGTAGTAGTCGATGAGCTTCTCGGCGTTGGCCTTGTGCCCGGCCTGCGCCGGGACGAGCAGGTTGTCCGTGGAGGTGATGTACCCGGCGTTGGGTATGGCGTACTGGATGTCCGGGTTGTCCGCCTGGAGCTGGATGATGTCGCCGGCCCACGCGAGGCAGGCGGCGAGGTCGCCCTTGTCGAGGTCGGAGGTGTAGTCGTTGCCGGTGAAGCGGCGGATCTGCTTCTTGTCGACGGCCTTCTGGAGGCGGCCGATGGCCGCGTCGTAGTCGGCGTCGGTGAACTTCCCGGGGTCCTTGCCCATGTCGAGCAGGGTCATGCCGACGGTGTCGCGCATCTCGGTGAGGAAGCCGACCCGGCCCTTGAGGGCGGGGTCGTCGAGCAGCTGGCTGACCGAGTCGACCTTCTTCCCGCCGGTCGCCTTGACGTTGTAGGCGATGACGGTGGAGATGCCGGTCCAGGGGTACGAGTAGGAGCGGCCCGGGTCCCAGTCGGGCCGGCGGAACTGCGCGGAGAGGTTGGCGTACGCGTTGGGCAGGTTCGCCGGGTCGAGCTTCTGGGCCCAGCCGAGCCGGATGATGCGGGCGGCGAGCCAGTCGGTGACGCAGACGAGGTCGCGGCCGGTGTCCTGGCCGGCCGCGAGCTGCGGCTTGATCTTGCCGAAGAACTCGACGTTGTCGTTGATGTCCTCGGTGTACTTGACCTTGATCCCGGTGCGTTGGGCGAACGCCTCCAGGGTGGGTCGGGACTTCTCGTCCTCGCTGACGTCCATGTACTCGGTCCAGTTGGAGAAGCTGAGGGTCTTCTCCTTGGCCGACCGGTCGGTGGACGCCGGGCCCTGGCCCTCGCGCTTGGCCGGCGGGATGCCGCAGGCCGTGAGGCCGGCGAGGCCGCCGACCGTGAGCGCGCCCACGCCACCGGCGCGCAGCAGCGAACGGCGGCTGAGGGCACCACGGCCGCTCGTCATGCTGCGCCGGATCGCCGCGAGCTGGGCGGCGGAGAGGCGGTCGGGCTCGTACTGCTCCATGCGCTGTGCCCTTTCGGGATGGTTGCGCCGCTGGTCGGGCGGCTGACGACTATCGGTCCCCGAAGATCGTGCGGTGCCAGTCCTTGGCCGCCACCGCGGTGTTGTCGAACATCACGTGCTTGACCTGCGTGTACTCCTCGAAGGAGTAGGCGGACATGTCCTTTCCGTAGCCGGACGCCTTGTATCCGCCGTGCGGCATCTCGCTGATGATCGGGATGTGGTCGTTCACCCAGACACAGCCGGCCTTGATCTCACGGGTGGCCTTGTTGGCCCGGTAGACGTCGCGGCTCCAGGCGGAGGCGGCGAGGCCGTACGGGGTGTCGTTGGCGAGCCGGATGCCCTCGTCGTCGCCGTCGAAGGGCAGGGCCACCAGGACCGGCCCGAAGATCTCCGACTGCACGACCTCGCTGTCCTGCGGGGCTCCGGTGATCAGGGTGGGCCGATAGTATGCGCCGTTCTCGAGCTCTCCACCAGGGGCTTCGCCTCCGGTGACGACGGTCGCGTAGCCGCGGGCCCGCTCGACGAAGCCGGCGACCCGGTCGCGGTGGACGTGCGAGACCAGCGGGCCGAGGTCGGTGGCCGGGTCGGCGGGGTCGCCGAGCCGGACGGTCTCCATGAGCTCCGCGACCCGGGCGACGAAGGCGTCGAAGAGCGGGCGCTGGACGTAGGCGCGGGTGGCGGCGGTGCAGTCCTGGCCGGTGTTGATGAGCGAGGCGGCGACGGCTCCGTGGGCGGCGGCCTCCAGGTCGGCGTCGTCGAAGACGACGAAGGGGGCCTTCCCGCCGAGCTCCAGGTGGAGCCGCTTCACGGTGGCGGTGGCGACCTCGGCGACCCGCTTGCCGACCGGGGTGGAGCCGGTGAAGGAGGTCATGACGACGTCGGGGTGGCCGACCAGGTGCTCGCCGGCCTCGCGGCCGGTGCCGGTGACGACGTTGACGACGCCGTCGGGGATGCCCGCCTCCTTCGCCGCCTGGGCGAACATCAGCGAGGTGAGGGGGGTCAGCTCGGCGGGCTTCAGGACGATGGTGTTGCCGGCGGCGATCGCCGGGAGGATCTTCCAGGCGGCCATCTGGAGGGGGTAGTTCCAGGGGGCGATGGAGCCGACCACGCCGATCGGCTCGCGCCGGACGTACGAGGTGTGGTCGCCGGAGTACTCGGCGGCGGACTGGCCCTGGAGGTGGCGGGCCGCGCCGGCGAAGAAGGCGGTGTTGTCGATCGTGCCGGGCACGTCGAACTCGGTGGTGAGCCGGATCGGCTTGCCGCACTGGAGGGACTCGGCCCGGGCGAAGTCCTCGGCCTGCTCGGCGAGGATCCCGGCGAGGCGGTGCAGCGCGTCGGAGCGCTCGCCGGGGGTGGCGCCGGCCCAGCCGGGGAAGGCGGCCTTGGCGGCCGCCACGGCCTCGTCGACGTCCGCGGTGGAGGCGAGCGCGTAGGTGAGGACGCTCTCGCCGGTGGCGGGGTCGACGACGCTGTGCGTGTGTCCCGAGGATCCGGGGCGGAGCCGTCCGCCGATGTACTGCGCGCCGTCCGCGAAGCGGTCCGTCACCTGGAAGCGGTTGCCCATGACGCTCTCCGTTGTCCCAGCTCGAATTGAGTGCCGATCCTGACAGAGGGATACGGCTCGAACAAGTGATTCCGTTGTTGCCTTTTGGTTACTCGACGGAATCGGTCGACCAAGTGTCGAGGTCGCGGGAAAATCTTCGTACGGAATGTCTGTCGCGAATGTCAGACTCGCGTGCATGATGACCGTCGAAGAGCTGACACAGCAGGTCAGCAGGGGTGAGAAGGTGAAGTGGCTGCACTTCTGGGGCCACCGTCCGGCCCCGGACGGGCGGCTCACCGCGAGCTGTCTGAGCCAGTGGTGGCCGTCACCCTTCGAAGTCGCCGGTGTGCGTTACGCCACGGCCGAGCACTGGATGATGGCGCGGAAGGCGCGCCTCTTCGGCGACGCCGAGGCGGAGCGGACGGCGCTCGCCGCCCGCACCCCGGCGGAGGCGAAGAACGCCGGCCGGCTGGTCCGCGGCTTCGACGAGACCGTGTGGGCGCGGGAGCGCTCCGGGATCGTGGTGGCCGGCAGCGTCCACAAGTTCGCCTCGGACGAGGGGCTGCGGGGCTTCCTGCTCTCCACCGGGGGCCGCGTCCTGGTGGAGGCGAGTCCGCTGGACCGCGTCTGGGGCATCGGCCTCGCCGCACAGGACTCCGGCGCCCACGACCCGGCCCGCTGGCGCGGGCTCAACCTGCTCGGCTTCGCCCTGATGGAGGCCAGGGAGCGGCTGCGTACGGACGGTGGATCAGCGCGGGGCGCCGGCGACGAGGGCCACTGAGGTCGGCTCCCGCACGTCGCTCTCCTCGTACTCGTCGTAGTTCACGACGGCCCAGACGACGAGGGCGACGACCGCCGCCCCGAGGACGGTGGAGACGATGCCGAGGACGATGCCCGCCGTGGCGACGCCCCCGTTGCCGGCCTCGCCGCGGCGGGCGCGCTTGCGGCCGAGGATGCCGAAGATCAGGGCGAGGACGCCGAGGACGATCGACGGGACGCCGTAGAACCAGAAGAGGCAGGTGCCGATGATCCCGAGCACCATGCCGGCCGTGCCCATGCCGTTGTACTGGCCGGGCATCGGCCCGTACGCCGCGGGGTGGACCGGCGGGTAGCCGTACGCGGTCGGGCCCGCCGACGGGTAGCCGTACGCGGTCGCCGGCGGCGGATAGCCGTAACCGGCCGGACCCGCCGGCGGGTGGCCGTACGCGGGCGGGGGCGCCGGCGCGCCGTAGGCGGCCGGGCCGCCGGGGGCGACGGGCGGCGGCGGCAGCTCCCCGCCGTCCGGACCGCCGGCGGGTATGGAGGTGATCGTCCGCTGGTCGTGGACCGGGGCGTCGGCGGTCGGCCGCTTGCCCAGGTCGACCGGCTCGGCCGGCCGCTCCGGCGGAGCCCACGGGTCGGTGGTCTCCCGGTCCCGCGGGTGCGGCTCTGCGTTCTCGGACACTCGGGGCTCCCTCCCTGGTCCGGTCATGCTACGGCGTCCCGGCGGCCCGCCCCCGACCGGCCTACGATGACCCGATGACCGATCTCCACCCCTTCATCGCGGGCCTGCCCAAGGCCGAGCTGCACGTCCACCACGTGGGCTCCGCCTCGCCGCGGATCGTCTCCGAGCTGGCCGCCCGACACCCGGACTCCAAGGTCCCCACGGACCCGGAGGCGCTGGCCGACTACTTCACCTTCACCGACTTCGCGCACTTCATCGACGTGTACCTCTCCGTCGTGGACCTGGTGCGCACCCCCGAGGACGTCCGGCTGCTGACCTTCGAGGTCGCCCGGGACATGGCCCGGCAGAACATCCGCTACGCCGAGCTGACCATCACCCCGTACTCCTCCACCCGCCGCGGCATCGAGGAGCGCGCCTTCATGGCGGCGATCGAGGACGCCCGCAAGGCGGCGGAGGCCGAGTTCGGCACCGTGCTGCGCTGGTGCTTCGACATCCCCGGCGAGGCCGGTCTGGAGGCCGCCGAGGAGACCGCGCGGCTCGCCGTCACCGACGGCATCCGCCCCGAGGGACTGGTCTCCTTCGGTCTCGGCGGCCCGGAGATCGGGGTGCCGCGCCCGCAGTTCAAGCCGTACTTCGACCGGGCCAGGGCGGCCGGGCTCCGCTCGGTGCCGCACGCCGGCGAGACGACCGGCCCGCAGACGGTCTGGGACGCCATCCGCGACCTGGGCGCCGAGCGCGTCGGCCACGGCACCAGCTCGGTCCAGGACCCGGAGCTCCTCGCGTACCTGGCGGAGCACCGGATCGCCCTGGAGGTCTGCCCGACCTCCAACATCGCGACCCGCGCGGTGGCCACCCTCGACGAGCACCCGATCCGGCGGATGGTCGACGCCGGCGTCCTGGTGACGGTCAACAGCGACGACCCGCCGATGTTCGGCACCGACCTCAACAACGAGTACGCGGTCGCCGCCCGGCTCCTGGAGCTGGACGAGCGCGGGGTCGCCGCGCTCGCGAAGAACGCCGTCGAGGCGTCCTTCCTCGACCCGGCCGGCAAGGAGCGGATCTCCTCCGAGATCGACACGTACACCGAGGAGTGGCTGGCGCGCTGACGCCCGGCGAAGAATGGGGCCATGCGATCCGTCACTGTCGTAGGCCACCGCGGCGACCCGTACCGCGCCCGTGAGAACACCCTCCCCTCGATCGGCTCCGCCTTCGAGCGGGGCGCGGACGCGGTCGAGGTCGACGTCCGCCTCACCAGGGACGGGGTGCCCGTCCTGCTGCACGACGACACCCTGAAGCGGCTGTGGGGCCACGACCGGCCGCTCTCCGCGCTCACCCACGAGCAGCTGCGCGAGCTGACGTACGGCGGGGTGCCGACGCTCCGCGAGGCGCTGCTGGCGGCCGGGGCGCACCGGCTGATGCTCGACCTGCCCGGGGGGAACGAGGACTCGGTGCGGAAGATCGTCGGCACGGTCCGCGAGGCCGGCGCGGGCGAGCGGGTCTACTACTGCGCCGGCGCGGTCGCGATGCTCCAGGTGCGGGCCGCCGACCCGCACGCGGAGATCGCGCTCACCTGGACCTCGCTCGCCCCGCCGCGTCCGGTGCTGCTCGACCGGGTCCGCCCGAAGTGGCTCAACTACCGTTTCGGACTGGTCGGTCCGGCGCTGACCGAGCGGCTGCACCGGGACGGGCTGCTCGTCTCGGCCTGGACGCCGGACACCCGCGGGAGCATGCGTAGGCTGATCGCGAACGGGGTCGACTCGATCACCACGAACCGGGTCGACGTCCTCGCCGCCGTCCTGCGAAAGGCTCCCTGATGAACGACCGGATCCGGACCGACATCGCCCACAACGCCCGGGTGTGGAACTACTGGTTGGGCGGCAAGGACAACTACCCGGTGGACCGGGCCGTCGGCGACCAGGTCACCGCCTTCTACCCGAGCATCGGCGAAGTCGCCCGTGCCGACCGGGCGTTCCTCGGCCGCGTGGTGACCCGGCTCGCCGAGGAGAGCGGCATCCGCCAGTTCCTCGACATCGGCACCGGGCTGCCGACCGCCGACAACACCCACGAGGTGGCGCAGCGGGTCGCGCCGGACGCCAGGATCGTCTACGTCGACAACGACCCGATCGTCCTCACCCACGCCCGCGCCCTGCTGACCAGCTCCCCCGAGGGCGTCACCGAGTACGTCGACGCGGACGCCCACGACCCGGAGAAGATCCTGGCGGCGGCGGGCGAGGTGCTCGACCCGGACCGGCCGGTCGCGGTGCTGATGCTCGGCATCCTCAACTTCGTCATGGACACCGACGAGGCCCGGTCGATCGTGCGGACGCTGATGGACGCGATGCCGTCCGGCAGCCACCTCGTCCTCACCCACCCCACGCTCGAACCGGAGCTGGGCGGCGAGGGCAACAAGGCGGCGATGGCGTTCTGGAACGAGAACGCCACCCCGCCGATCACCGCCCGCACCCGCGCGGAGTTCACCTCCTTCTTCGACGGTCTGGAGCTCCTGGAGCCGGGCGTCGTCTCCTGCGCCCGGTGGGGCGCGCCGGAGGCCGTCGCGGTGGCCCAGTTCGGCGCGGTGGGCCGCAAGCCGTAATGCGGATACGGGGGGTGGGGCAGGCCCGCGAGTGGGGCGCGGCGCATCCGGGAGCCGTGGACGCGGGGATCGCGCTGCTGGTGCAGGCGGCGGTGACGATGCCCTTCGTGGTGCCGCGCCCGCCGGAGCTGGAGCCGGCGACCTGGCCGGCGTACGGCCTGACGGCACTGACCGTGCTGCCGCTGGTGTGGCGGCGCCGGGCGCCGATGGCGGTGCTCCTCGCGGTGCTCGCCGCCAGCGGGGTGTACCGGCTGGCGGTGGACGGTCCCGGCCAGCCGCTGCCCTACCAGGGGCTGGTGTGCGTCTACACGATCGCGGTGCTCGCGCCGCCCTGGCAGCGGGCGGTGACGGCCGCGCTGCTGCTGGTCGCGGTCCCGGTGTCGGTGTGGCTCAACACCCAGTCGGCCCGTGAACTGACCTTCTCGCTCTTCGTGTTCGGCGCCGCCTACGTCTTCGGCCGGCTCACCGACGCGCGGCAGCGGGCGCACCGGGTGGAGGCGGAGCGGGCCGCCGCGCGGGAACGCGCGCGGATCGCCCGGGAGATGCACGACATCCTGTCGCACGCGGTGAGCCTGATGATCGTGCAGGCCGAGGCGGGCCCGGTGGCGGTGCGCCGGGCGCCGGAGCGGGCGGAGGCCGCCTTCGAGGCGATCTCCGCCACCGGACGGGACGCGATGGACCAACTGCGCCGGATGCTGGGCGTGTTGCGGGACGACGACGCCGGGGACGGGCGCTCGCCCCAGCCGGACCTGGCCGGACTGCCCGCCCTGCTCGACCGGGTGCGGTCCGGTGGTCTCGACGTCCGGTACGAGACCTCCGGCGAGGTGACGGGGCTGCCCTCGCCGCTCGCGGCGACCGTCTACCGGATCGTCCAGGAGGCGCTGACCAACACGGTGCGGCACTCCGGGGCGCGGAGCGCGACCGTGCGGATCGAACGGGCCGGCGGACGGCTCACCGCGCTGGTCCGCGACGACGGGCGCGGACCGGCCGCCGGGACGGGCCGCTCGGCGGGCCACGGCCTGACCGGGATACGGGAGCGGGCCGCCGCCCACGGCGGTGCGGCGGACATCGGCCCCGGTCCGGACGGGCGGGGCTTCGAGGTGCGGGCGGTCCTGCCCGTACCGGACGCGGCGGAGGTGCGGGCGTGACGATCCGTGTGGTGGTGGCCGACGACCAGGAGCTGGTCCGCAGCGGCTTCGCGCTGATCCTCGACGTCCAGGACGACATCGAGGTGGTCGCGGAGGTCGCCGACGGGGCGGAGGCGGTGGAGGCGGTGCGCCGGCTCCGGCCGGACGTGGCCCTGCTCGACATCCGGATGCCCCGGATGGACGGCATCGAGGCGTGCCGGACGATCAGCGCGGAGAGCGCCTGCCGGACGGTGATCCTGACGACCTTCGACTCGGACGCGTACGTGTACGAGGCGCTGCACGCGGGCGCGAGCGGCTTCCTCCTGAAGGACGTCCGGCGGGACGACCTGGTGCACGCGGTGCGGGTGGTCGCGGCGGGCGACTCGCTGCTCGCGCCCTCGGTGGCCCGCCGCCTGGTGGAGCAGTACACGGCGGGCGGGCCGCGCCGGACGGTCGCCCCCGACCCGCGCCTGGACGTGCTGACGGGCCGGGAGCGGGAGACGCTGCTGCTGCTCGCGCGGGGCCTGTCGAACGCGGAGATCGCGGCGGAGCTGGTGGTCAGCGAGCACACCGTGAAGACCCACGTGGGCAACGTGCTGGCGAAGCTGGGGCTGCGGGACCGGATCCAGGCGGTCATCTGCGCCTACGAGACGGGCCTGGTGGCGCCGGCGCCTCCCCCGCCGGGGGGAGTGCCGGGGGCCGGTCCCTCCCCCGCTCCGGCGAGGGGCTGAGCGGCGAGGACCGCCGGTGCGGGCGATCCGCCCGAGGGGGCCGCTCCGGAAGGCTGTGGGCATCGCGAACGACAGCCCACAGCCGAGGAGTCCGACATGAACGCGCCCCTGAAGAGGTCCACCCGCACCCTGCTCGCCGCCGCCCTGGCGCTGGGCGTCGCGGCCGGACCGGCCGCCCTCTCCCCCGCCTTCGCGGCGACGGCCCCGGCGGCTTCCGCCCCGGCCCCGGCGGCCCCGGCGACCTCCCCCGACCTGTCGGCGGTGATCGCCGGCCTGCCGCGCGCCGACGCGACGGCGGCCCTGGTGCGGGTCGGCGGCACCGAGGGCTCCTGGCGGGGCAGCGCGGGCGTCCACGACCTGGAGTCGGGCGCGCCGGCCGACCCGGCGGCCCGCTTCCGGGCCGGGTCGGTGACGAAGGTCTTCACGGCGGCGACCGTGCTCCAGCTGGCCGCCGAGGGCCGGATCGACCTGGACCGGACGGCCCGCTCGTACCTGCCGGAGCTGATCCCGGGCCGGTACGCGACGGTGACCGTCCGCCAGCTGCTGAACCACACCCACGGCATCCCGCCGGCGGACCTGCCGGGCGAGACCGTGGAGGAGTGGTACGAGCGCCGCTTCGACGTCCACACCCCCGAGGAGCTGGTCCGCTCGGCGACGGCGAAGCCGCGCGAGTTCCGGCCCGGCACCCGCCAGCACTACCTGAACATCGGCTACACGGTCGCCGGGCTGATCGTGGAGCGGGTGACGGGGGACGCGTACGAGGAGCAGGTGGAGCGCCGGATCCTGCGCCCGCTCGGCCTGCGGGACAGCTACTTCCCCGGCGCGGACCCGGGGATCGAGGGCCCGTACAACCACGGCTACCAGACCATGCGGCTCGACGACGGCACGACCGGCCTGCGGGACGTCTCGGTCTGGGGGGTGACGGACGGCTGGGCGGCCGGGGACCTGGTCTCGACCACGGCGGACCTGGAGCGGTTCACCCGGGCGCTGTTCGCGGGCCGGGTGGTCCGCGGCCCGCTCCTGGAGGAGATGTTCACCCTGCCGCGGGTCGCGGACCTTCGCAGCGGCGATCCGGCCGCCTTCTCGGTGGGCCTGTCGATGAAGCGGCTCGGCGGGCGCGAGGTCTGGGGCAAGACCGGCGGCCGCTGGGGGTACAACGCGGCGATCGCCTCGACCCGCGACGGCTCCCGCACCCTCGTCTACAGCGTCAACTCCACGGACGCCAAGGGCCAGGACACCAACCGGACGG
Organism: Streptomyces sp. NPDC056503; assembly: GCF_042794995.1. Lineage (NCBI taxonomy): Bacteria > Bacillati > Actinomycetota > Actinomycetes > Kitasatosporales > Streptomycetaceae > Streptomyces > Streptomyces sp. NPDC056503. The sequence goes on along the minus strand of NZ_JBHTST010000003.1, from coordinate 36,383 downwards.
TCCTGTCGCTGATGGTCGGCGCCTACGGCCTGCCGGACTGACCGCCGGGGCGCCCCGGCGAGTACGACCACCGGGGCGCCCGTCCGGTGGGTACGACCACCGGGGGCGCCCCGTCCGGCGGGACGGCCGCCGGGGTGGCGCCCTATCCGGCGGGTACGGCCGCCGGGGGCGCGGCCGGGGCCGTGGCGGCCTCCAGGCGCTTGATCATGCGGCGGACGTGGAGCAGCGGCAGGATGCCGAAGACGCCGAAGGACATGTCGATCACCGACCACCAGAAGGGGATGTCCCGGATCGGCCCGCAGATCAGCGCGAGCGGGATGATCCCGACGCAGGCGATCATGCCGAACTCGACGACCCAGATGTTGCGGACCGGGTCGCGGTAGGGCCCGTAGAAGGCGACGGCGATGACGAGGTGGGCGAAGGCGAGCCAGTCGGTGCCGTAGAGGAGGTACGGGGCTCCGTCCCCGGCCGCCTCGACCCCGCCGGCCACCTTGTGGATCCACTCGGCGAGCCCGGGCAGGGCCTCCGCGACGGGCGCGGCCCATCCGGCCAACGCGGAGTCGAGGTACCGGAGTTCGGTCACGAGGGGGAAGGCGGTGGCCCCGCTCAGGACGAGGCAGACGACGAAGAGGATCAGCCAGGCGCGGATGCGCGCGAGAAGGGCTCTCGGCCCGTTCGTGTCGCTCATGAGGGCAGCGTACGCCCTCCTTGAACGCGTTCAGAAACGGGGGTCGGCCTTCCCCGGCGACGAACGGGTCCGTGCTCGCGCCGGGCGGCTCACAGGCCGACGATCCCGTTCCAGCGCTTGGCCATGTCCTTGCGCTCGGCGGAGGTGATGTCGCGGGCGATGGCGAGGCGGGCGCGCATCTCCTTGTCCGGGAAGACGAGCGGGTCCTCGGCGAGGGCGGCGAGCTCCTCGTCGCCGGAGTCGGCGAGGACGGTCTGCGCGGCCGGGACCGGGCAGACGTAGTTGACCCAGGCGGCCAGTTCGGCGGCGACCTCGGGCTCGTAGTAGTAGTCCACCAGCCGCTCGGCGTTGGCCTTGTGGCGCGCGAGGTTGGGGATCAGCATCGACTCCGCCCACAGCTCGCCGCCCTCCTCGGGGACGACGAACTCGATGTCGGGGTTGTCGGCCTGGAGCTGGATGACGTCGCCGGAGTACGCCTGGCAGGCCAGCACGTCCCCGCTCGACAGGTCCTTGATGTAGTCGTTCCCGGTGAAGCGGCGGATGTGCTTCGCGCGGACCAGCTTCTCGATCTGGTCGCAGACGGTGTGGAAGTCGTCCTCGGTCCAGCGGGTGACGTCCGCGCCGTTGCCCTGCATCAGCAGGGAGATGGACTCGTCGAGACCGGAGAGGAGGGTGACCTTGCCCCGCAGGTCGGCGTCCCACAGCTGGCGCGTGGAGCGCAGTTCCCGGCCGAGCCTGCGCCGGTTGTAGGCGATGCCGGTGATGCCGGACTGCCAGGGCACGGAGTGGAGGCGCCCGGGGTCGAAGACGGGCCGGCGCAGCTGCGGGTCGAGCCGGTCGGCGACGTTGGTCTGGGCGGCGCGGTCCATCTTCTGGACCCAGCCGAGCCGGACGAAGCGGGCCGCCATCCAGTCGCTGACGACGATGAGGTCGCGGTCGACGGGCTGGCCGTTCATCAGGGCCGGGCCGATCTTCCCGAAGAACTCGTCGTTGTCGTTGATCTCCTCGGTGTAGCGGACCGAGATCCCGGTCCGCTCCCGGAAGGCGTCGAGACTGGGCCGCTTGCGCGGATCGTCGTCGTCGGTGTCGATGTAGAGCGGCCAGTTGGCGAAGGTGACGCTGCGCTCGCGGCCCGAGAGGTCCCGTCCGGCGCGCCGGTCCTCGGCGACGTACGCGGGCCTGACGCCGCAGGCGGCGAGGAGGCCGGTGGCGCCGGTGGCGCCGAGGCCCCTCAGGACGGACCGGCGGGGCATGGGTTTCCTGGCGATCGCTCTCACCCGCGCAGCATCCCGCCCGCCTCCGACCTCCCGCAATGGACGGTCCGTCGAGCCGCACGGCACGGCCCCGACACCTTGTCGATCACTGGGTCGACGGGTGCCGGGGCCGGGGCGGGGGACTACCGGGCGGTTCAGCCCAGCGAGGTCATCACGTGCTTGATGCGCGTGTAGTCCTCGAAGCCGTACGCGGAGAGGTCCTTGCCGTAGCCGGACTTCTTGAAGCCGCCGTGCGGCATCTCGGCGACCAGCGGGATGTGGGTGTTGATCCACACGCAGCCGAAGTCGAGCGAGCGGGACATGCGCATGGCGCGCTGGTGGTCCTTGGTCCAGACGGAGGAGGCCAGGGCGTACTCGACGCCGTTGGCGAACTCCAGGGCCTGCGCCTCGTCGGCGAAGGACTGGACGGTGATGACCGGGCCGAAGACCTCGTTCTGGACGATCTCGTCGTCCTGGTTGAGGCCGGAGACGACGGTCGGGGCGTAGAAGTAGCCCTTGTCGCCGACACGGTGGCCGCCGGCCTCGACCTTGGCGTGGGCCGGGAGGCGGTCGATGAAGCCGGAGACCTGCTTCAGCTGGTTGGCGTTGTTGAGCGGGCCGTAGAGCACGTCCTCGTCGTCCGGCTGGCCGGTCTTCGTCTCGGCGGCGGCCTTGGCGAGGGCGGCGACGAACTCGTCGTGGATGGACTCGTGGACGAGCACGCGGGTGGCGGCCGTACAGTCCTGGCCGGCGTTGAAGAAGCCGGCGACCGAGATGTCCTCGACGGCCTTCTCGATGTCGGTGTCCTCGAAGACCACGACGGGGGCCTTGCCGCCCAGCTCCAGGTGGACGCGCTTGACGTCCTTGGCCGCCGACTCGGCGACCTGCATGCCGGCGCGGACGGAGCCGGTGATGGAGGCCATCGCCGGGGTCGGGTGCTCGACCATCGCGCGGCCGGTCTCGCGGTCGCCGCAGATGACGTTGAAGACGCCCTTGGGGACGATCGAGCCGATGATCTCGGCCATCAGGACCGTGGACGCCGGGGTGGTGTCCGAGGGCTTGAGGACGACCGTGTTGCCCGCGGCGAGGGCCGGGGCGAACTTCCACACGGCCATCATCATCGGGTAGTTCCACGGCGCGACCTGCGCGCAGACGCCGACGGGCTCGCGCCGGATGATGGAGGTCATGCCCTCCATGTACTCGCCGGCCGAGCGGCCTTCGAGCAGCCGGGCGGCACCCGCGAAGAAGCGGATCTGGTCCACCATCGGCGGGACCTCCTCGCTCGCGGTGAGGGCGACCGGCTTGCCGGTGTTCTCGACCTCGGCGGCGATGAGCTCCTCGGCGCGCTCCTCGAACGCGTCGGCGATCTTGAGGAGCACCTTCTGGCGCTCGGACGGCGTGGTGTCGCGCCAGGCGGGGAAGGCGGCCGCGGCGGCCTCCATGGCGGCGTCGACGTCGGCCTGGCCGGAGAGCGGGGAGGTCGCGTACACCTCGCCGGTGGCCGGGTTGGTCACCTCGATGGTGCGGCCGTCGGCCGCGTCGCGGAACTCCCCGTCGATGTAGTTACGCAGCCGGCGCAGCTCGGTGGTCACTTGCCACCCCTCCTGTCACGTTCTGTTCCGCACGGCCTTGTGCGGGCGTCCCGATGGGTGAGACACCCCAGCGTACTTGTTCGGCTGACGCTTTCAACAGCCCCGACCCCCCTCGACTTCGGATTCAGTGACATCGAGAGCCCTCTACAACGAATTTCATCGCTCCGGGGTTGCGCGACTGCGCATCTCGGTGCACAGTGAAGGCGTGGCCAGTCGAAGCACAGACTCCAGAACCGGAATCGGTTCGTCCCCTACGGTCGACGCCGTCTCCCTGGCGATCATCGAGCAGCTCCAGGAGGACGGCCGCCGCCCCTACGCCGCCATCGGCAAGGCCGTCGGCCTCTCCGAAGCGGCCGTGCGGCAGCGCGTCCAGAAGCTCCTCGACCAGGGCGTCATGCAGATCGTCGCCGTCACCGACCCGCTCACCGTGGGCCTCAGGCGCCAGGCGATGGTCGGCATCCACGTCGAGGGCGACCTGGATCCGGTCGCGGAGGCGCTGACCGACATGCCCGAATGCGAGTACGTGGTGATGACCGCGGGCTCCTTCGACCTGATGGTGGAGATCGTCTGCGAGGACGACGACCACCTTCTGGACGTCATCAACAAACGGATCCGCACGCTCCCCGGCGTGCGCTCCACCGAGAGCTTCGTTTACCTGAAGCTCAAGAAGCAGACCTATATGTGGGGAACCCGATAACCGTGACCCAGGACCTCTCCAAGACCGCCTACGACCACCTGTGGATGCACTTCACCCGCATGTCGTCGTACGAGAACAGCCCCGTGCCCACCATCGTCCGAGGTGAGGGCACCTACATCTTCGACGACAAGGGCAAGCGCTACCTCGACGGTCTCGCGGGCCTCTTCGTGGTCAACGCCGGTCACGGCCGCCAGGAACTGGCCGAGGTCGCGTACAAGCAGGCCCAGGAGCTCGCGTTCTTCCCCGTGTGGTCGTACGCGCACCCCAAGGCCGTCGAGCTCGCCGAGCGCCTCGCGGACTACGCCCCGGGCGACCTCAACAAGGTCTTCTTCACCACCGGTGGCGGCGAGGCCGTCGAGACCGCGTGGAAGCTCGCCAAGCAGTACTTCAAGCTGCAGGGCAAGCACACCAAGTACAAGGTCATCTCGCGTGCGGTCGCCTACCACGGCACCCCGCAGGGCGCCCTGTCCATCACCGGCCTGCCGGCCCTGAAGGCCCCCTTCGAGCCGCTGGTCCCCGGCGCGCACAAGGTGCCGAACACCAACATCTACCGCGCCCCGATCCACGGCGACGACCCCGAGGCCTTCGGCCGCTGGGCCGCCGACCAGATCGAGCAGCAGATCCTCTTCGAGGGCCCCGACACCGTCGCGGCCGTCTTCCTGGAGCCGGTGCAGAACGCCGGCGGCTGCTTCCCGCCGCCGCCCGGCTACTTCCAGCGCGTCCGCGAGATCTGCGACCAGTACGACGTGCTCCTCGTCTCCGACGAGACGATCTGCGCCTTCGGCCGCCTCGGCACGATGTTCGCCTGTGACAAGTTCGGCTACGTGCCGGACATGATCACCTGCGCCAAGGGCATGACCTCGGGCTACTCCCCGATCGGCGCCTGCATCATCTCGGACCGCATCGCGGAGCCGTTCTACAAGGGCGACAACACCTTCCTCCACGGCTACACCTTCGGTGGCCACCCGGTGTCCTCGGCAGTCGCGATCGCCAACCTGGACATCTTCGACAAGGAAGGCCTCAACCAGCACGTCCTCGACCAGGAGGGCAACTTCTTCGACACCCTGAAGAAGCTGCACGACCTCCCGATCGTCGGCGACGTCCGCGGCAACGGCTTCTTCTACGGCATCGAGCTCGTCAAGGACAAGGTCACCAAGGAGTCCTTCACGGACGAGGAGACCGAGCGCGTCCTGTACGGCTTCCTCTCCAAGGCCCTCTTCGAGAACGGCCTGTACTGCCGCGCCGACGACCGAGGCGACCCGGTCATCCAGCTGGCCCCGCCGCTCATCGCCGACCAGGGCACCTTCGACGAGATCGAGGGCATCCTGCGCTCGGTGCTCACCGAGGCGTGGACCAAGCTCTAGTCCCCCGCCGCCACGCCGCCCTCACGGCGTGACCCCACGGCCCGGGCATGCCGCCATCCGAGTGGATGGCGGCGGCCCGGGCCGCGTGCTGTCCGTACAAACGGATCCGAATACTTACGGTGCCCAGTGACCGACAGGCCCGGCCCTCGTTCCCCCGGACGGGGGAACGGCAAGAATCGGATCCGACATCGAGGTGTACGCGATGGCCCCACCGGACAACGACGTGCTCTGGGCGCGTTCCCTGCACTGCTCCCTGGACGGCACGGAGGCCCTCAGCGGCGTCTCCGTCGGCGTCCGCGAGGGCGAGATCCTCGCCGTGACCGGACCCCGCGGCAGCGGCAAGACCACCCTCCTGCGCTGCCTCTCCGGCGAGCTCACCGCCCAGCAGGGCGAGGTCTGGTTCAACAGCGCGCCCGTCCACACCCTCTCCCCCGCCGGCCGCGAACGGCTCCGCCGCGAACGCTTCGGCTGGATCGGCCCCGAGCCCGGCCTCGTCCCCGAACTCACCGCCTGGGAGAACACCGCCCTGCCGCTGCTGCTCCGCGGCATCCCCCGCCGGGCCGCGAGGACCGCCGCCGGCGAGTGGCTCGACCGCCTCGACATCGGCGCCTGCGCCCGCGTACGCCCGCACGCCCTCACCCGGTCGCAGCTCCAGCGCACCGCCATCGCCCGCGCGCTCACCGCCGCCCCCTCGGTCCTCTTCGCCGACGAACCCACCGCCGCCCTGCACCGGGCCGACGGCGCGCAGGTGCTCCGCACCCTCACCGCCGCCGCCCGCTCGCACGGCATCACCGTGCTCCTCGCCACCCACGACGGCGAGGTCGCGGCGCTCGCCGACCGCACGGTCACCCTGCTCGACGGACGCCGGGCCGGCAGCGTGCCGCCCGCCTCGGGGGCGGAGGGCGTCGCCGCGTGCTCGCTCTCCGTCTAGTCCGCGGCTCCCACCCGCTGGTCCAGCTGCGGCGGCTCCTCGTCGCCACGGCCGCCGCCGGCGTGGGCTTCCTGCTGCTGTGCACCCTCGGCTACGCCGTCGGCCACCCCGAACACGCCGCGACCTCCGCGCTGCGGCTGCTCTGGTGCGCGCTGCCGATCGCCGCCACCGTCCAGTTCGCCGTCGCCGTCGCCCGCACCGACCCGGCCACCCGGCCCCGCCCCGGACTCTCCTCCGTCGGCCTCGGCCCGGCCAGGCTCACCGCCATCGCCGCCGCCTCGACCGCGGTCGCCTGCACCCTGGGCTCCCTGCTCGCCCTCCTCGTCTACCTCCACCTCCGCGGCGACATCACCGGCCTCCCCTTCGACGGGGCGGCCGCCGGACTGCTCGCCGCCGACCAGCCGCTGCCGCTGGCCGCCGCCCTCACCCTGCTCGCGATCGTGCCGGTCGCCGGCGCCACCGCCGCCGGCCTCGCCCTGCGCCCCCGCACCGGCACCCCCGCCCCCGAGGGCGCCGCCCGGCCCGTGCCGAACGGCCTGCCGTGGGGCGTGGCGCTCGTCGCCGTCGGCCTCGCCGTGGAGACGTACGCGGGCCGCGGCGGCGGCGCCGGCGTCGCCCTGCCCGGCCGCTTCGACGGCTCCCCCGCCGGCGTCCTCGCCGGCTGGATCCTCACCGCCACGGGACTCGCGCTCGCCGGCCCCGGCCTCACCCACCTGTGCGGCCGCCTCCTCCAGACCGCCCGCCCCGGAGCCGTCCGCCTCCTCGCGGGACGGGTCCTCATGGACGAGTCCACCCGCGTCGGCCGCCCCCTCGGCGTGGTCTGCGCGGTCCTCTCCGGCACCCTCGCCGCCGCCACCGTGTACGGCGCCGGGGACGGCGGCACCGCCTTCGGACCGCTCACCGGCCTCGGCGCCGGCGTCGTCATGGCCTGCACCACCGCGACCCTCCTCACCGCCGCCCTGGAATCCCGCCAGTGCCGCGCCCACACCACCGAGGCCCTCGTCCGGCTCGGCGCCCCGCCGACCGTGCTGCGCACCGCCGCCCTGCTGCGGGCCGGCGCCCTGCTCGCCGTCTTCCTCCCGCTGACCTGGCTCATCGGCGAACTCGCCGCCCTGCCGCTGACCGCCTGACCGGACGGAAAACCGGCGGGCCCCACCGCCACGGGCCGCCTATCGTGGGCCCATGGCGACGTCCCCACCGCCGCCGCGCCCCCACGGACGCGGCCGCGAGATCCACACCCTGGACGAGTTCGACGCGTCGCTCGCCCGGCCCGGCGGCCTCGCCGGGCTCCGGGTCCAGTCCGTCGACCTCACCGACCGCACCTTCGCCCTCCTCTCCGCCTCCACCACCGCCACCGTCTTCCTCGGCTGCCCCATGGAGCCCGAGGCGGCGGCCAAGGTCCGGGCCGACGGCGCACTGGTCTTCCCGCCCGTCCCCGACCTCCCCTTCGACCCGTACCGCAACCGGCTCTACACCCCCGACGAGCTGTACCGGGACGTCGCCGGCGCCGGCGGCTACGCGACCACCCCCGACGCCCTCTCCTACGCCTGGTTCGGCACCACCCGCGCCGACGGCGACGTCTTCTCCTCCATGCTCCGCTCGATCCACGACGACGCCGTCGGCGACGCCCTCGACGAACACCTCGCCGGCCGGCGGGTCGTCGGCGTCATGGGCGGCCACGCCATGGGCCGGGGCACCGAGGCGTACGCGGGCGCGGCCCGCCTCGGCCGCTCCCTCGCCCGCACCGGGTACACGGTGGCGACCGGCGGCGGCCCCGGCGCGATGGAGGCGGCGAACCTCGGCGCGTACACGGCCCCCTTCGACGACCCGGCCCTCGACGAGGCCCTCGCCCTCCTCGCGAAGACCCCGTCCTTCGCGCCCTCCGTGACGGAATGGGCCCGCGCGGCCTTCGGCGTACGGGCGCTGCTGCCCGGCGGCGGCGACTCGATCGGCATCCCCACCTGGTTCTACGGCCACGAACCGCCCAACGCCTTCGCCGGCCACATAGCCAAGTACTTCGCCAACGCCCTGCGCGAGGACGGCCTCCTGGCCCGCTCCACCGCCGGCGTCGTCTTCCTCCCCGGCGCCGCCGGCACCGTCCAGGAGATCTTCGACAACGCCACCCCCAACTACTACGGATCCCTCGGCGCCCCCACCCCCATGGTCCTCGTCGACCGCGCCCACTGGACCACCCGCCTCCCCGCCTGGCCCCTCCTGGAGACCCTCGCGGCCGGCCGCCCGATGGCCGCCCGGATCGCCCTGGTCGACTCCGTCGACGAGGCCCCGGCGGCGCTGGAAGGGCTGGGCACCGCGTAGATGGACCTCCTCGTGTGCGCGGGCTGCGGAACGGAACTGTCGGTGCCGGTGGAACGCGTCGCGCTGCCCCCGGAGACCCGCGTCCGCGCCGGCCACGAACCCCTGCCGCCGCTCATGGCACCGGGCACCTACGCCGTGGACCCCACCCCCTGGCGCCGGCCGTGGCGCGCCTGGGAGGAGCTGAGCGCGGCGGAAACGGCCGCGTCCGGCCTGTACGCCCCCGTGTACCCCGTCCCCCTCGGCCCGAGGAACCACCTGGTGCTCGCCCCCGGCGACACGCGCGGCACCCGGCTGGTCCCCGAGCGGTGCGAGAGCCACTGCCTGGGCATCGCGGCGGGCGAGGAACCCAACCTGGTGTGCGCCGGCTGCGGCCTGGGCGTCGGCTCACGGGAGGACGACTGCGGACTCTGGCAGACCGTCTGGTACGCCCCCGGCGCCGTGGTCCGCCGCCCCCTGGACGTCCCGGCACCCGCGCCGCCCCCGCCGGACCGGCCCCCTTACGACGGTTCCGACGAGGCCGACCGGGGCGACCTGCGCCTCGCGGCCGCCGCGGGCGCCGCCCTGGCCCGGCTCCTGGCCGCCTCCGGAGGCGCGCCCCTCGCCCTCCCCGCCGGTCCCGTCGCCGAACTCTTCGGCCGCGAGCTGACCCGGCTCCTCCCGGCGGGCCCGCCGACCCGCCGCGTGGCCCTCGCGGCCCCGGACCTCCCCGAGGACCGCGCCGACGTCGTCCTCGTACCGGCCGACCGCCGCACGGGAGAACCGACCCCGCCGAAAGCCCCGCCCGCCCGGCCCGCCGACGCCCCGGTCGCGGTCCCGGTGACCGCCCGCCTCTGGGCCGGCCTGGCGCTCCCCGCCGAGACCTCCCCGATGCCGCTCTCCGGACGGCCGCCGGCCGGCGTGCTCCGCGACGACTACCCGCTGCCGGACCGCCCCGGCCGACTCCGCGGCCCCGACCGGCACACCCTCCGCTGGACCCTGTCCCGGATGCCCGAGGTCCGGCAGCCCTGGCTGCGCGCCCTCTACGACCGGATCTGACCGGCCCCGCCGTCCCCGTGACCACCACGGCCCCCGTCGCCTCCGTCGCCCCCGTCCAGCACGACGACCTCCGCGGCCCGGAAGGCCACCGCCACCTCCGCGCCCTCCTCCGGAACCTCCCGCGGCGGGACCTCCGCCTCCAGCGGCGGACCGTCCGCCGGCCGCAGGACCACCGAGACGTGCCGGCCCCGGAAGGTACGGGACTCGACCCGGCAGGCCAGGCCCTCGCCCGCCACACGGACACCGGCCGGGCGGACCAGCAGCGTCCGCTCCCCCTGGGGCGAACCGTCCGGGACCGGGATCCGGCCCCACACCGTCTCCGCCACCGCCCCGGACACCGTCGCCGCGACGACGTTCTCGAAACCGAGGAACCGGGCCACGAACTCCGAGCCCGGCCGCTGCCACACCTCCACCGGCGTCCCCGACCGCACGATCCGCCCGTCCCGCATCACCACCACCCGGTCCGCGAGCGCGAACGCCTCGCCCTGGTCGTGGGTGACCGCCAGGACCGTCGTGCCGAGCCGCCCGAAGAGCGCCCGCAGCTCCACCACGAGCCGCTCCCGCAGCCCCCGGTCCAACTGCCCCAGCGGCTCGTCCAGCATCAGCAGCCGGGGGCGCGGCGCCAGCGCCCTCGCCAGCGCCACCCGCTGCTGCTCGCCGCCCGACAGCGCGGCGACCGACCGCCGGCCCGCGCCCGGCAGCCCGACCAGGTCGAGCAGCTCCTCGACCCGCGCGGCCCGCTCCCCCTTCGGCACGCCGTGCATCCGCGGCCCGAAGGCCACGTTCCCCGCGACGTCCTTCTGCGGGAACAGCTGGTGGTCCTGGAACATCAGGCCCACCCCGCGCCGGTGCACCGGCACCCCCGCCTGGTCGGCACCACCGAGCAGCACCCGGCCCTCGTCCAGCGCCTGGAGCCCGGCGACCGCGCGCAGCAGCGTCGACTTGCCGGACCCGCTCGGCCCCAGCACGCACACGATCTCGTGCTCGGCGACCTCCAGGTCCACCGCGTCGAGCACCGCCCGCGCCCCGAACCGTACCGTCGCTCCGTCAAGGGTCAGCATCAGAACTCCCCGGTGGTCCGGTCGGTCCGCAGCCGTTCGAGCAGCAGCAGGGAGACCGCGCACACCACCATCAGAATCGTCGACAGGGCCATCGCCTGTCCGTAGTTGAGCTCGCCCGGCCGGCCGAGCAGCCGCGCCACCGCGACCGGCAGGGTCGGGTTGTCGGGACGGGCGATGAAGACGGTCGCCCCGAACTCCCCGAGCGAGACCGCGAAGGCGAACCCGGCCGCGATCAGCAGCGCCCGCCGCACCAGCGGCAGGTCCACCTCGCGCCAGGCCCGCCACGGCGAAGCGCCGAGCACCGCCGCCGCCTCCCGCAGCCGCTGGTCCACCGCCCGCAGCACCGGCAGCATGGTCCGCACCACGAACGGCACCCCGACCAGCGCCTGCGCGAGCGACACGAGGATCCAGCTGGCCCGCAGGTCGAACGGCGGCTCGTCCAGCGTGATGAGGAACCCGAAACCGACCGTCACCGCCGACACCCCCAGCGGCAGCATCAGCAGCGCGTCGAAGCCCCGCACCAGCCGCCCCGCCCGCCGCGTCAGCGCCGCCGCGGCGAGCCCGCCGATCACCACCGCGATGCCCGTGGCCACCACCGCGTACCGCAGCGAGTTCCCCACCGCCTCCAGCGGCGGCACCAGGAACGTCCCGGCCTCGTCGAGCGAGCCGAGCGCCCGGTAGTAGCGGAGCCCGTACCCCTCCGGCGTGGCGAGGGAACGCTCCACCAGCACCCCCAGCGGCAACAGGATCAGCGCCGCCACCGAGGCCAGCACCCCGCCGAGCAGCGCCCACTGCCCGACACCGCGCGGCCGGCGCGCGGTCAGCTCCGGGGAGACCAGCCGCAGCGCCGTCTCCCGCCGCCGTACCGTCCGGGCGTGCACGGCGAGGATCACACCGACCGCCACGAACTGGACCAGCGTCAGCACGGCGGCCGTCCGCAGGTCGAGCAGCCGGGCCGTCTGCCGGTAGATCTCCGCCTCCAGCGTCGTGTACGCGTCCCCGCCGAGGATCTGCACGACGCCGAAGGAGGTGAAGGTGAAGAGGAAGACCATCAGCGCCGCCGCCGACACCGCCGGCACCAGCGCGGGCAGCGTCACCGCCCGCCACGCCGTCCACCGGGACGCGCCGAGCACCCGCGCCGCCTCCTCCTGGCGCGGGTCGAGCTGCGCCCAGAGCCCGCCGACGGTCCGGACGACGACCGCGTAGTTGAAGAAGACGTGCGCGAGGAGGATCGCCCACACGGAGCTGTCCAGCCGCAGCCCCCACAGCTCGTCGGTGAAGCCGCCCCGGCCCACCAGGGCCAGGAACGCCGTGCCGACCAGCACCGTGGGCAGCACGAACGGCACGGTCACGACCGCCCGCAGCACCCCCTTGCCGGGGAAGTCGAAGCGGGCGAAGACATACGCCCCCGGCAGCGCCACCAGCAGCGTCAGCCCCGTGGAGGCGACCGCCTGCCACACGGTGAAGCCGAGCACGTCGAGGATGTCGGAGCGCCCCAGCGTCGTCCCGATCGCGCCGAGGTCCCAGGCGCCGTCGGGCCGCAGCCCGCGCTCGACGATCGAGACCACGGGCCAGGCGAAGAAGAACGCGAAGAACGCGACGGGCAGGGCCATCAGCCCCAGCCGCGCCGCGCTCCCCTTCACCCCACGCCTCACTTGAGGAGCGACGACCACTGCTGGATCCACGCCTCGCGCTTCTCGGCGATCTTCTCCGGCTCCATCGTCTCCGGCTTCTCGACGACCACGCCGTGCTTCGTGAACAGCTCCGGCAGGGTCGCGTCCTTCGCCACCGGGTTCACGAACATCTGGAGCGGCATGTCGTCCTGGAACTTCTTCGACACCAGGAAGTCGATCAGCGCCTTGCCGCCCTCGGGGTTCTTCGCCCCGTTCAGCAGACCGGCGAACTCGATCTGCCGGAAGCAGGTGCCGGTGGACACCCCGGTGGGGGCCTCCTTCGGCTGCGGCTCGGCGTACAGCACCTCGACCGGCGGGCTGGAGGCGTAGGAGACGACCAGCGGGCGGTCGCCCTTGGCCTCCTTGCCGCCGGCCGAGCCGGAGAACTCCTGGTTGTAGGCGAGCTCCCAGCTGTCGACGGTCTTCACGCCGTTCGCCTTCAGCTTCGACCAGTAGTCCTGCCAGCCCGCGTCGCCGTACTTCGCGACGGTGCCGAGGAGGAAGCCGAGGCCCGGGGAGGACCGCTCGGGGTTCTCCACCACGAGGAGGTCCTTGTACTCCGGCTTCGCCAGGTCGTCGAAGGACTGCGGCGGCGCCAGCTTCTTGTCGGCGAAGTACTTCTTGTCGTAGTTGACGCAGATGTCGCCGGTGTCGATCGGGGTGACCCGCTTGTCGAGCTTGAAGCCGGCCGGGATCCGGTCCGCGCCCTTCGCCTCGTACGTCTCGAAGATGCCGTTGTCGACGGCGCGGGAGAGCAGGGTGTTGTCGACGCCGAAGAAGACGTCGCCCTGCGGGGAGCCCTTGGTCAGGATCTCCTTGTTGACGGCCTCGCCCGCGTCACCGGCCTTCAGCACCTTCACGGTGAAGCCGGTCTGCTTCGTGAACTCCGCCAGCACCTCCTTCGAGGCGTTGAAGGAGTCGTGGCTCACGAGGGTCACGGTCTTCGGCGCGGGCTCTCCGGACTTCCCCGCGGCCTCGCGGACGGACTCGGTGGAGCAGGCGGCGAGGCTCGTGACGCCGAGCGCCGCGACCAGCGCGACGGCGGCGGCCTTCCTGGTGTTCATGTGATGTCCTCCTGGGTGGGACCAGGAAGAGACGCGGCCCTGCCCGCGCCCGGGGAGACCGGACGCGGGCAGGGCGCAACAGCTCGAGTTACGACCGAACTTCCTACCCGGAATGACCCGGGCGAGGTTCAGAGGGTCTGCGGTCTACGGTTACCGCACTCTCAGCGCTGTGGCGCTCCCCTGTCGGAATATGCAGGTGTGTTCGAGCACAGGGTACAAGGTCAGCGTTCGGCGGCCGCGAGCTGCCCACAGGCGCCGTCGATCTCCTGGCCCCGGGTGTCCCGCACGGTCACCGGCACGCCGTGCCGGGCGATGGCCTCCACGAAGGCCTTCTCGTCCTCCGGCCGCGACGCGGTCCACTTCGAGCCCGGCGTCGGGTTCAGCGGGATCAGGTTGACGTGCACCCGCTTGCCCTTGAGCAGCCGGCCCAGCAGGTCGCCGCGCCACGCCTGGTCGTTGATGTCCCGGATGAGGGCGTACTCGATGGAGATCCGGCGGCCGGACTTCTCGGCGTACTCCCAGGCCGCGTCCAGCACCTCCCGCACCTTCCAGCGCGTGTTCACCGGCACCAGCGTGTCCCGCAGCTCGTCGTCCGGAGCGTGCAGCGAGACCGCGAGCCGGCACTTGAAGCCCTCGTCGGCGAAGCGCAGCATCGCCGGCACGAGCCCGACCGTGGACACGGTGATCCCGCGCTGCGAGAGCCCCAGCCCGTCGGGCTCGGGATCGGTCAGCCGGCGGATGGAACCGACGACCCGCTTGTAGTTGGCGAGCGGCTCGCCCATCCCCATGAAGACGATGTTCGACAGCCGCGCGGGCCCACCGGGCACCTCGCCGTCGCGCAGCGCGCGCATGCCGTCGACGATCTGGTGCACGATCTCTGCGGTCGACAGGTTCCGGTCGAGACCGGCCTGCCCGGTCGCGCAGAACGGACAGTTCATGCCACAGCCGGCCTGCGAGGAGATGCACATCGTCACCCGGTCCGGGTAGCGCATCAGCACGGACTCGACGAGCGTGCCGTCGTGCAGCCGCCACAGGGTCTTGCGAGTGGTGTCGTCGTCGCACGAGATGTGCCGCACCACCGACATCAGGTCGGGCAGCAGCTCCCCGGCCAGCTTCTCCCGCGAGGCGGCCGGGATGTCGGTCCACTCGGCGGGGTCGTGCGCGTACCGCGCGAAGTAGTGCGTCGACAGCTGCTTGGCGCGGAAGGGCTTCTCGCCGATCGCGGCGACGGCCTCCTTCCGCTCGGCGGGCGAGAGGTCGGCGAGGTGCCGCGGCGGCTTCTTGGCTCCGCGCGGGGCGACGAAAGTGAGTTCTCCGGGCTTGGGCATGGTGATACCAGTGTCGCAGAGATACGAGGAAGGGCCCGCCATCCTGTGGATGACGGGCCCTTCCCCTGGAAACCGCAGGTCAAGCCGTTCCTACGAAGAGCGCCAGCAGCAGCCACACCACCGGCGCCGTCGGCAGCAGCGAGTCCAGGCGATCCATGATTCCGCCGTGCCCGGGGAGCAGCGTCCCCATGTCCTTGATGCCGAGGTCCCGCTTGATCATCGACTCGCCGAGGTCGCCGAGCGTCGCGCTCGCCGCCACCGCGAGACCGAGGACCAGCCCCTGCCACCAGGTGCCGTCGTCGATCAGGAACTGCATGCACAGCGCGCCGGCCGCCATCGCGAAGGCCACCGCGCCGAACAGACCCTCGCGGGTCTTGCCCGGACTGATCCGCGGCGCCAGCTTGTGCTTGCCGAAGCGCCAGCCCACCGCGTACGCCCCGGTGTCGCTGACCACCGTGAGCAGCAGGAAGGTCAGCACCCGCCACGGCCCGTCGTCGGCGGTCAGCAGCATCGCCACGAAGGTCGCCAGGAACGGCACGTAGAACGCGGCGAAGACCCCCGCCGTGACGTCCTTCAGATACCCCTCGGGGGGTTCCGTCATCCGCCAGACGAGGACCGCGAGCGCCGTCAGGGCCATCGCGACCCACGCGCCCTCGGGGCCCCGCACGTAGCCGGCGACGACCATGGCCGCACCGCCGACCGCGAGCGGCACCAGCGGCGCCTTGATCGCCTTGCGCTCCTGGAGCCGGGAGGTCAGCTCCCACAGGCCGACGACCACGGCCACCGCCACCACGCCGACGAAGGCCGGCTTCCAGATGAACAGCGACGCGATGATCACGGCCCCGAGACCGACGCCGACCCCTATCGCGGCACCCAGGTCCCGGCCCGCGCTCTTCTTCTGCCGCGGCGCGGGGGCCGTGGACGGCGGAGGAGGCGGGACGGGGCTGGGCATGGGCTCCTGCGGGTGCTCGTTCGGGGTCTCGTCACGGAACAGGGGACCGCTCGGGTGAGCAGCCCCCCGTCCGTGTCCGTCCTGGAATCCGCCGGCGGGAACGTCGGGCACGATGGGCATGGGGCGAGTCTGCGCCGCCTGGTGCCGATCGCGGGCGGGACCCGCCGGGGCAGGCCCCTGGTCGGGTCCGCCGAGACCTGAACCGGCCGCCGGCGCCCCCCAGGATGAGTCGTTCATCAGACCTCGAGGAGCTCGGCTTCCTTGTGCTTCAGCAGCTCGTCCACCTGCGCGACGTACTTCGCGGTGGTGTCGTCGAGCTCCTTCTCGGCACGGCGGCCCTCGTCCTCGCCGACCTCGCCGTCCTTGACCAGCTTGTCGATGGTCTCCTTCGCCTTGCGGCGCACGGAGCGGATCGAGATCTTGGAGTCCTCGGCCTTGGTCTTGGCGACCTTGATGTAGTCGCGGCGGCGCTCCTCGGTCAGCTCCGGGAAGACCACTCGGATGATGTTGCCGTCGTTGCTCGGGTTGACGCCGAGGTCCGAGTCGCGGATGGCCTGCTCGATGTTGCGCAGCGCGCTCTTGTCGAACGGGGTCACCACGGCCATGCGCGGCTCCGGCACCGAGAACGAGGCCAGCTGGTTGATGGGGGTGATGGCGCCGTAGTAGTCGGCCACGATCTTGTTGAACATCGCCGGGTGCGCACGGCCGGTGCGGATCGCGGCGAAGTCCTCCTTGGCGACCACGACCGCCTTCTCCATCTTCTCCTCGGCCTCGAGGAGGGTCTCTTCGATCACCACATGCTCCTGCGTGTCGTCGCGTTGTGTCGGTTGAGGGCGGGCCTGGGTCAGGCCCGGGTGCCCTGGTCGCTCACGAGTGTGCCGATCTTCTCACCCGTCACGGCGCGCGCGATATTGCCCTCGGCGAGCAGTTCGAAGACGAGGATCGGGAGCTTGTTGTCGCGGCACAGGGTGATGGCGGTGGCGTCGGCGACCTTGAGGTCGCGGGTGATGACCTCGCCGTACTCCAGCGCGTCGAACTTGACCGCCCCGGGGTTGGTCTTCGGGTCGGAGTCGTAGACACCGTCCACGCCGTTCTTGCCCATGAGGAGCGCCTCGGCGTCGATCTCCAGCGCGCGCTGGGCGGCGGTGGTGTCCGTGGAGAAGTACGGCATGCCCATGCCGGCACCGAAGATGACCACGCGGCCCTTCTCCAGGTGGCGCACGGCACGCAGCGGGATGTACGGCTCGGCGACCTGGCCCATGGTGATGGCGGTCTGCACGCGGGAGTCGATGCCCTCCTTCTCCAGGAAGTCCTGGAGGGCGAGGCAGTTCATCACGGTGCCGAGCATGCCCATGTAGTCGGAGCGGGCCCGGTCCATACCGCGCTGCTGGAGCTCGGCGCCTCGGAAGAAGTTGCCGCCGCCGATCACGATCGCGATCTGGGCGCCGTCGCGGACCACGGCCGCGATCTCACGCGCGATGGCGTGCACGACGTCCGGGTCGACACCGAGACCGGTACCGCCGGAGAAGGCTTCCCCGGACAGCTTCAGCATGTAGCGGCCGAGCTTCTTGCCGCTGTTGTCGTCGTGGCCCTGTTCGGCGCCCTGATTCATGGAGATCTCCTCGTACACATACGAAGAAGGCCATTGCCCTGGGTCCTCGTGGGTTTCCCGTACGGCAATGGCCTCCTCGTCACATCTGCGGTCGTCCCGCGCGGGGCGGGACGACTGTCTCAGACCCTACCCGGGTCCGGTGTCCGTCGCTTTCGCGTGGACGACGGACTCAGATGCCGACCTTGATGCGGCTGAAGCGCTTCAGGGTGACACCGGCCTCGTCGAGGACCTGCTGGACGGACTTCTTGTTGTCCAGGGCGTACGGCTGGCCGAGCAGCGTGGCGTCCTTGAAGAAGCCGTTGACGCGACCCTCGACGATCTTGGCGATCGCGGCCTCGGGCTTGCCCTCGGCGCGGGTGGTCTCCTCGGCGATGCGACGCTCGGACTCGACGACCTCGGCCGGGATGTCCTCACGGGTGAGGTACTTCGGCGCGAAGGCGGCGATGTGCTGCGCGACACCCTTGGCGACCGCGGCGTCTTCCTTGTCGAACTCGACGAGGACACCGATCTGCGGCGGGAGGTCGGGCATGGTGCGGTGCATGTACGCGGAGACGTAGCCGTCGGCGTAGGCCGCGAAGCGGTCCAGGACGATCTTCTCGCCGAGGTTGGCGTTGGCCTCGTCCACGTAGGCCTGCACGGTCTTGCCGGCCTCGATCTCGGAGGCGAGCAGGGCCTCGATGTCGGCCGGCTTGGTGGCGGCGACGTGGGCGGCGAGGGCCTCGGCGACGGCGAGGAACTTGTCGCCCTTGGCGACGAAGTCCGTCTCGCACTTCAGCTCGACGATGACGCCGGAGGTGTTGTCGTCGGCGATGAGGGAGACCACGGCGCCGTTCTCGGCGGAGCGGCCCTCGCGCTTGGCGACACCCTTCTGGCCCTTGATGCGCAGGGCCTCGACGGCCTTGTCGACGTCGCCGCCGGCCTCTTCGAGGGCCTTCTTGCAGTCCATCATGCCGGCGCCGGTGAGCTCACGGAGCTTCTTGACGTCAGCGGCGGTGTAGTTCGCCATGAGTCTGTTTCTCTCTCGAAGTCAGAAAGATCTACGAAGATCTACGGCGGGACGGCGGGGGCTTCTTGGGCCCCCGCCGTCACCTCCGTGGTGTTCCGGAGTGCGGAAGGGTCAGGCCTGCTCGGCCGGAGCCTCGGCCTCGGCCTCGGCGGCCGGAGCCTCGACCTCGGCGGCCGGGGTCTCGACCTCGGCCTCGGCCTCGACGGCCTTCTCGGTCTCGGCGGAGGACTGGACCTCGGCGGCCTCGTCCTTCTTCTCGCCCTCGAGCAGGTCGCGCTCCCACTCGGCGAGGGGCTCGCCGGCGGCCTTCTCGCCCGGCTTCGAGTCGCCGGTCGCGGCGCCGGAGCGGGCGATGAGGCCCTCGGCGACGGCGTCGGCGATCACGCGGGTGAGCAGGGTGACGGAGCGGATCGCGTCGTCGTTGCCCGGGATCTTGTAGTCGACCTCGTCGGGGTCACAGTTGGTGTCGAGGATCGCGACGACCGGGATGTTCAGCTTGCGAGCCTCGCCGACGGCGATGTGCTCCTTCTTGGTGTCGACGATCCAGACGGCGCTGGGCACCTTCTGCATCTCGCGGATACCACCGAGGGTCTTCTCCAGCTTGGCCTTCTCGCGCGAGAGGACCAGGAGCTCCTTCTTGGTGAGACCCGACGCCGCGACGTCCTCGAAGTCGATCTGCTCGAGCTCCTTGAGGCGCTGCAGACGCTTGTAGACGGTCGAGAAGTTGGTGAGCATGCCGCCCAGCCAGCGCTGGTTCACGTAGGGCATGCCGACGCGCGTCGCCTGCTCGGCGATGGCCTCCTGGGCCTGCTTCTTCGTACCGACGAACATCACGGAGCCACCGTGGGCGACGGTCTCCTTGACGAACTCGAAGGCGCGGTCGATGTACGACAGCGACTGGAGCAGGTCGATGATGTAGATGCCGTTGCGCTCCGTGAAGATGAAACGCTTCATCTTCGGGTTCCAGCGGCGGGTCTGGTGACCGAAGTGGACGCCGCTCTCCAGCAGCTCCCGCATCGTGACGACGGCCATGGCCATCTCCTTGGGTTTCTCGGTTGTGTTCCTGACGCCCCGGCGCGCCGTGCCACGAAGGACCGAAAGGCGCTGCCACCGCGCTCGTGGAGACGAGTGGCGGGGCGTGCGAAGTCGACCCGGTGACCCGGGTCGCCATAGGAAGTGTACGGGACCCCGGGAGCGCCGGGTGACGACACTGTCCACAGGCCACCGCTTGTCCACAGAAAACAGCCGCCCC
Organism: Streptomyces sp. NPDC056503; assembly: GCF_042794995.1. NCBI lineage: Bacteria > Bacillati > Actinomycetota > Actinomycetes > Kitasatosporales > Streptomycetaceae > Streptomyces > Streptomyces sp. NPDC056503. The sequence goes on along the minus strand of NZ_JBHTST010000003.1, from coordinate 16,559 downwards.
CGCCATCGGCCGCCCCGCCCGGGGAGGCTCTCCCCATGCAGCTCACGACCGTCTTCCTCGCCCTCGCCCTGCTCTGGCCGGTGGGCCCGCCGGCCCCCGAGATCCTGCGCGGCTGGCGACCGCCACCCGGCCCGTACGCCGCCGGGCACCGCGGCGTCGACCTCGCCGCACCCCCGGGCACCCCCGTGCTCGCCCCGGCCGCGGGCACCGTCACCTTCGCCGGCCCGGTGGGCGGCCGCGGAGTCGTCACCCTCACCCTCACGGGTACGGGCACTCCCCCACTCCGGACCACCTTCTCCCCGGTGACCCCGCTGACCGCACCGGGCACCCGGGTCGCCGCGGGGACCCCCGTCGCCGAGGCGGCCCCCGGCACGCACTGCGCCGCACCCTGCCTCCATTGGGGCCTGCTGCGCGGCGACGTCTATCTGGACCCGCTCCTGCTGACAGCCCGCCCCCGATCCCGCCTCCTCCCGCTCGACGGGTAACGGCGGACGGGGGCGGGGTGGGGGCGGGGTGGGGAGGGGGTGGCGGGAGGGGAGGGGGAGGGGGGCGGGGGGGGCGGGGCCCCTGGTTCAGGCAGGAGGGCCGGTTACGCCGTGGAGGGCCATGGAGACCGCCGCGTCGGCGATCGCGGCCGGGTCCTCGGCGGCGCCGAGTTCGATACGGCGGACGGCGGCGTCCACCACGCCCTGGAGGAGCATGGCGCCGAGGCGGGGTTCGGGCAGTCCCAGGGCGGCGAGGGCTTCGACGACCATGGCGACGAGGCCGCCGTGGGCGGCCCGGATCTTCTCGCGGGCGCCGTCGTCGAGCTCGCCCGCGGAGATGGCGACGACGGCGCGGTGGCGCCGGTCGCCGACGAGCTCCAGCTGCTTGCGGACGTAGGCGGCGACCTTGTCCTCGGGGGCGTCGGCGCCGGCCATGGCGAATTCGACCTCGGCGGCCCAGACGGGGAAGTCGACCGCGCACAGCTCCTCGACGACGGCTGCGCGGGAGCGGAAGTACTCGTAGACCGACGAGCGGGCGAGGCCGGTGCGCTCGGCGAGCGCGGGGAAGGTCAGCGCCTCCGTCCCGCCCTCGGACAGCAGGGAACGCGCGGCGTCCAGGAGGGCGCCGCGCTGCATGGTCCGGTGCTCGGCCACGGAGGCCGCTCGAATCCTGGGCACGGCTCCACTGTACGACCGGTGCGGCGCGGTCAGCGTCCTACATCGGCCAGCTTGGCGCGGAGCTGCAGGACGGACTTGGTGTGGATCTGGCTGACGCGGCTCTCGGTGACGCCGAGGACGTTGCCGATCTCGGCGAGGGTCAGGCCCTCGTAGTAGTAGAGGGTGACGACGGTCTTCTCGCGTTCGGGGAGCGTGTTGATGGCGCGGGCGAGCAGCCGGCGCAGCTCGCGGTCCTCGGCGACCTCGACGGGGTTGTCGGCGGCCGTGTCCTCCAGGGTGTCCATGAGGGAGAGCCGGTCGCCGCCCTCGCCGCCGACGTGCAGGAGCTCTTCGAGGGCGACGACGTTGGCCAGGGACAACTGGCTGAAGACCGCGTGCAGTTCCTCCAGCTGGATGCCGAGTTCGGCGGCGACCTCGCTCTCGCTGGGGGTGCGGCGGAGCTGGGCTTCCAGGGTGGCGTAGGCGCGCTCGACGTTGCGGGCCTTCTGGCGCACGGAGCGGGGGATCCAGTCGAGGGCGCGCAGCTCGTCGATCATCGCGCCGCGGATGCGGGTGATGGCGTAGGTCTCGAACTTGATGGCGCGCTCGACGTCGAACTTCTCGATGGCGTCGATGAGGCCGAACACCCCGGAGGAGACGAAGTCCGCCTGTTCGACGTTGGACGGCAGGCCGACGCTGACGCGTCCGGCGACGTACTTCACGAGCGGGGAGTAGTGCAGGATCAGCTGCTCCCGCAGTCGCTCGTCACCGGTGGACTTGTACGAGCGCCACAGCTCGTCGAGCGAGGTCGGCGCGGCCGGCCGCACGGTGCCCCGGGCTGCTGGGGGCACCGCAGCGCGGTCAGACCCGGAGGTGTGCTGGGGCATGCGTTGCCTTGAGCCGTTCTGCTGTCGGGTGCGTCGGTCTGGGTGTCCTGTGGGGAATCCTGGTGAGCGTAGCGTGAGTGTGGTGTCGCGGTGAGCGAACGGGAGTGGATGGCGCCGGTCCGGGGGCACGTGGTCGGCCACATCTTCGAACCGGGGCCGTGGCGCGCGTCGGCCCCGCTGGTGCGGCCGAGAGAACTCGGTTGTTCATCGACTTCACCTTTTCACCCGAATGCGCCAGGTCAAGGACCGCCTCGCCGCGCGTTCGACACCGGCTTGCCGGTGTTCGTCAACCTCCATCCGTCGCCGTCCCGTTCGGCGTGGCCGAGGGCGTGGAGTTCGTACAGCCGGGCGAGGGCCTCGTCGGGGGTGGTCCCGGCACGGCGGGCGACCTCCGTGGTGGGGGCCGGTGGGTGGGCCGGGAGGGCTTCGAGGACCTGGGCGGTGGCGGGGGCGAGGAGGTCGCGGGGCAGGACGGGGCCTCGTCGTGCGGGGGCGAGGTCGCCGATGGCTCCGACGAGTTCGACGATCTCGTCGGCGTCGGTCACGAGAGTGGCGCCGTCGCGCAGGAGCTCGTGTACTCCGGCGGAGAGGGCGCTGGTGACGGGGCCGGGGACGCCCATGGTGTGGCGGCCGAGGCGGGTGGCGGCCCGGGCGGTGACCAGGGACCCGCTGCGGTGTCGGGCCTCGACGACGACGGTGCCGCGGGTGAGGGCGGCGATCACCCGGTTGCGGAGGATGAAGCGGCTCGGCGTGGGGTGGCTGCCGGGTGGGAGTTCCCCGATGAGGAGGCCTTGGCCGGCGATCCGGTCGAGGAGGCCGCTGTGGCCGCGGGGATAGGGGGCGTCGACGCCGCTGGCGAGGACGGCGGCGGTGGCTCCGCCGGCGGCGAGGGCGCCCCGGTGGGCGGCGCCGTCGATGCCGTAGGCGGCGCCGGAGACGACGACCCAGCCGTGGCGGCTGAGTCCGGTGGCGAGGTCGGCGGCGGTGTGGGCGCCGTACGGGGTGCAGGCGCGGGCTCCGACGAGGGCGACGGAGCGCAGCGCCCAGGTGCGCAGGGAGGCGGGGCCCCGGGTCCAGAGGCCGAGGGGGCGGGTGTCGCCGAGGTCGTCGAGCTGGGTGGGCCAGTCGGGGTCGCCGGGGACGAGGAAGTGGCCGCCGAGTCGGGTGATGTGGTCGAGGTCGGCTGCGGGCGCGAGGGTGCGGGCGCGGTGGCGCCAGCCGGCGAGGCGGCGGGGTCCGGTGCCGGGGACGGGGGGTTCCCGGGGGTCGCGCAGGAGGGTGAGGAGTCCGTCGGCTCCGTGGGTGCGCAGGGCTCGGCCGGCTTGTTCGTCGCCGGGTTCGACGATGCGGGTGAGGGCGGCGCGGGCGAGGCGTTCGGTGTCCGGCGAGTGGGGGGTCATCGGCGGTCTCCGGTGGTGAGGGGGACGCCTCGGGTGATGCCGGTGCGCAGTTCGAGGGCGTGGGCGAGGTCGTCGTGGCCGGGGCGGTCGTGTCCGGCGAGGTCGGCGATGGTCCAGGCGACGCGGAGGACGCGGTCGAGGCCCCGGGCGGTGAGGAGGCCCCGTTCGATGTCGCGTTCGACGTGGGCGAGGGCACCGGGGGCGGCGAGGTAGCGGGTGCGGAGTTCGTGGCCGGGGATCTCGCTGTTGAGGGTCCAGGGGGTGCCGGTGAGGCGGGCCGTGGCGCGGGCGCGGGCTTCGCGGACGCGGGCGGCGACGACGGCGGTGGGCTCTCCTCTGTCGCCTTGGCCGAGGAGGTCGGCGCGGGTGACGGGTTCGGCTTCGACGCGGAGGTCGACGCGGTCGAGGAGGGGTCCGGAGAGGCGGGCCTGGTAGCGGCGGATGACGGAGGGAGGGCATTCGCAGCCGGCGCCGTGGAGGGTGTGGCGGCCGCAGGGGCAGGGGTTGGCGGCGAGGGCGAGGAGGAAGCGGGCCGGGAGGCGGACGACTCCGGCGGCGCGGGCGATGACGACGTGTCCGGATTCGAGGGGTTGGCGGAGGGCGTCGAGGGTCTTCGTGGAGAACTCGGGGGCCTCGTCCATGAAGAGGACGCCTCGGTGGGCGAGGGAGACGGCGCCGGGCCTGGGGGTGCCGTTCCCGCCGCCGACGAGGGACTGCATGGTGGCGGAGTGGTGGGGTGCGCAGTAGGGGGCGCGGCGGACGAGGGGTTCGCCGGGCGGGAGGATGCCGGCGACGGAGTGGACGGCGGTGACTTCGAGGGATTCCTGGCGGGTGAGGGGCGGGAGGATGCCGGGGAGCCGCTCGGCGAGCATGGTCTTGCCCGCGCCGGGTGGTCCGGTGAGGAGCAGGTGGTGGCCGCCGGCGGCGGCGATCTCCAGGGCGCGGCGGGCGGTGTGCTGGCCGGCGACGTCGGCGAGGTCGGGCCCTTCGCCGGGGTCGGGGGCGAGGCCGGTGCCGATGCCGGCGCCGGGGACGAGGAGTCCGGCGAGCATGGCGTCGGGCCGGCCGTGTTCGGTGGGGTCCTCGTCGGGGACGGGTTCGTCGGCGAGGACGGCGATGAGCTGGCGGAGGGTGCGGACGCCGAGGACGGAGACGCCGGGGACGAGCGAGGCTTCTCCCGCGGTCTGCTCGGGGACGACGACCTGGTGGTAGCCGGCGTCGGCGGCGGCGAGGACGGCGGGGAGGATGCCGCGGACGGGTCGGACCCGTCCGTCGAGGCCGAGTTCGCCGATGAGGACGAGGTCGGCGATGGAGCGGGGGTCGATGCGTTCGGCGGCGCCGAGCACGGCCGCGGCCACCGCGAGGTCGAATCCCGAACCGCTCTTCGGCACGGACGCGGGGCTGAGTCCGACGGTGAGTTTCTTCTGGGGCCATTCGGCGCCGGAGTTGACGACGGCGGCGCGGACGCGGTCGCGGCTCTCGCTGAGGCTCTTGTCGGGGAGGCCGACGAGGGTGAAGGCGGCGACGCCCGGTTCGAGGTCGGCCTGGACCTCGACGACGACGCCTTCGACGCCGACGAGGGCGACGGAGCAGGTGCGGGCGAATCCCATCTCAGGCCACCCCCCGGGCGTGGGTGAGGACGGGGGCGCCGCGTCGGGGGAGGACGATGCCGATGAGGTCGACGCGGACGCCCCCGACGGGTGGCGGGGCGCCGGTGTGGTCGAGCCAGCAGGCGGCGAGGTACAGAAGCCGGGCGGCCTTGCGGGGGGTGACGGCGGCCATGGGGTGCTCGAAGGCGCCGATCCGTCGGGTCTTGACCTCGCAGATGACGAGGGTCTCGCCGTCGCGGGCGACGATGTCGATCTCTCCGGCCCGGCCGTGGCGCCAGTTGCGGGCGAGGATGTGCAGGCCGGTCTCGGTGAGCCGGCGGGCCGCCAGTTCTTCTCCGTACCGTCCGAGTGCTTGGGTCGCGTTCATGGGGACCACCTCCGTCACCGACTGTGACGGAGGTGGTCCTGATCGTGTGCGGGGCTGTGGACGAGTGAGTGGTCCCGGGGAACCGCGTCACTCGCGGGGGTGAAAGGAGCGGAGCTCAGCTGCCGGGCAGTTCGAGGTCGCTCTTGTTGAGCTCCTCGATGTTGACGTCCTTGAAGGTGAGGACGCGGACCTGCTTGACGAACCTGGCCGGCCGGTACATGTCCCAGACCCAGGCGTCGGCCATGCTGACTTCGAAGAAGACCTCGCCCTGGACCGAGTGCACCTGCATCTCGTAGTCGTTGGTGAGGTAGAAGCGCCGCTCGGTCTCGATCACGTATTTGAACAGCCCGACGACGTCGCGGTACTCCCGGTAGAGCTTCAGCTCCATCTCGGTCTCGTACTTCTCGAGGTCCTCGGCGCTCATGGCATGTTCCCCTTCAGCCGTGCGTCCCCCTATTGTGCGCCAGTCGGGCGTGCCCCTAGACGATTTCCGGGGGGAGAACGACGGGCGTGCTCGGGGGTCCCTCGTCGAGCAGCGTGCGCAGCAGCTCGGCGAGCCTGATGGGGTACACGGTCTCATGGGCCGCCGACAGTTCGGCGGAGGTCCACCATCTCAGGCCGGAGAGACTGCGCGTCTCCAGCTCGGTGAGGGCCTGGGGGCCGGGTACGGGGCCGCTGTGGCGGGTGCGGGCGAGGTAGTACCACTCGTCCTGGTCCCAGCGGCGGCCGGCGAAGGGGAAGGAGCAGTGGCGGCGCCACAGGACGGGGCCGAGTTCGACGTCGGTGAGGCCGGTCTCCTCGGCGAGTTCGCGCAGGGCGGCCTGGGCCCGGGTCTCGTCGCCTTCGAGGCCGCCGCCGGGGGTGAACCACCAGGTGTCGCGGGGGTCGTCGGGTTCGTGTCCGTGCATGAGCAGGACGCGGTCGTCGGGGTCGAGCAGGATCACCCGGGCGACCTGCCGGACCTCTCGTCGGTTTCCGCTCTCCGTCATGTCGTCGCCTTCCCGGGGGTGGTCCTGCGGCGCTTGCCCAGCCGCGCGGCGACCGGTCCGTAGGCGGCGCCGCCGAGGATGAGGGCGGCGCCGGCGCCGATGGCGGTGAGCAGGAGGGCGACGGGGCCGGGGGTGGAGACGCCGCCGGGCAGGGCGGCGAAGCCGGCCGGCCGTTCGACGAGGCCGCCGGAGAGCGGCCAGACGACGGAGTCGACGCGGGCGACGACGGTGGAGCGGGGCACGGAGCCCTGGGCCGCGTCCTTCAGGTGGCTGCGGGAGTCGAGCGAGGTGGTGCGGTCGTCGCCGAGGAGGAAGAGGCTGCCGTCGGGGACGGTGGCGTCGAACTCCTCGGGGACGACTCCGCCCGGGCCGCCCGAGCCGGCTCCGAGGTAGGACTCCTCGATCGGGGTGCCGTTGACGGTGAGGCGGCCGTCGGTGCCGCAGCAGGCGACGGTGTCGCCGCCGATGCCGACGACCCGCTTGACCATGGTCGCGCCGCCCCACAGGGGGTCCTCGAAGACGACGATGTCGCCGCGTCGGATCTCGTCGCCGTCGACGCGCTGGGCGAGGACCTTGGAGCCGATCTCGAGGGTGGGGGCCATGGAGCCGGTGGGGACGGTGTAGGGCCGGTAGAGCAGGGCTCCGGCGGCGAAGCCGCCGAGGAAGAGCAGACAGCCGACGGCCACGGCCAGTCCCGACAGCACGCTGCCGAGACGGCCGCGGCCGTCGGTCTTCTTGGTCGTTCCGCTCATGTGCACCCCAGAGGTCCGTCGACGATCTGGGACGGCACCCTACCCGCGCGAAGCTACTCGGCGGTATGGCGTGCGGACCGCTTCTTCCGGCGCCAGAGCACCAGCGGGAGCGCTCCGGCGAGGCCGGCCGCCGCCGGGGCCATCGCCGGGGCGGCGGCCGCGGCCTGGTCGAGCCCGGGCTGGTCGAAGACGTCCGGGATCGGCAGGGTCGCCCAGCGGGTCAGCGGCCAGGCGACGACCACGGCGCGGCCGACGACCTGGTCGTTGGCGACGGTGCCGCCGCCGGGGAGCTCCTGGTGGAAGCGGGAGTCGAGCGAGTTCTGGCGGTTGTCGCCCATGACCCAGATGCGGTCCTGGGGGACCTTGATCGGGCCGAAGGAGTCCTGGCAGGGGACGGAGCCGGGGTAGAGGTAGGCGGTCTCGTCGAGTTCCTTGCCGTTGAGGACGACCTTGCCGCCCTCCTTGCAGGAGACGGTGTCGCCACCGACGGCGATGACCCGCTTGATGAGGTCCTTCTCCTCGGCGGACGGCATCAGGCCGATGAAGCTGAGGAACTTCTGGACCGCGTTCGGCTTGGGGGTCTCCGCGGTCTCCAGCCAGCCGCCCGGGTCGTGGAAGACGACGACCTCGCCGCGCTCGGGCTCGGAGCCGAACCAGGGGGTCAGCTTGTCGACGAGGACGCGGTCGCCCTTCTTCAGGGTGTTCATCATCGATTCCGAGGGAATCGAGAACGCCTGTACCAGGAAGGTCTTGATCAGGAGGGCGAGGATCAGCGCGATGCCGATGAGGAGGGGCAGTTCCTTCCAGAAGGAACGCTGCTTCCTCGGCCGCGCGCCCGTTGCGTCGGTGCCGTCCGTCCCGTCCGCGCCCTCGGTGCCGTCCGGGCCGCCGGTGCGTCCGGGCTCGTCGCCGGACGGCGAGGTCCCGCCGCCGCTGTTGTTCTCTTCCGTCACGTTCTCACCTCTGGCCCCGTCGGCCCTGTCCTCGGGCCCGTCGTGTCCGGAACGTGCGCCGACGGCCACTTCCCCCACATCCACTCCTCACTCCGTGCAACTGCCCGTCCCGGAACAGGGACAGGCCCGCCACTCCCATAACGAGCAGGAGTTCCGCAGGGGTCGGCGGCCAGGGCATTCCGTTCACGTTCCGCGTGGACACACTATGCGACATGCCGAGCGCGGTCCCGGAGGCCGTAGGCCCGTCCGGCACGGCGGCGAAGGTCTCCCGCTCCTCCAGGCCGCTCCAGTGTCCGAGCGGCCAGGCGATCACCACGGCGCGGCCCACGATCCGCTCCTCGGCGATGGTGCCCCGGCCCGGCTCCTCCAGGTGGTAGCGCGAGTCGGCGGAGTCGGAGCGGTGGTCGCCGAGGACGAAGATCCGCCCTGCGGGGACCTTCACCTCGAAGGGGATCGCGGACGGCTTGTCGCCGGGGTTGAGGTAAGGCTCGTCCAGCGGCACGCCGTTGACGGTGATCCGGCCGTCCGTGCCGCAGCAGCGGACGGTGTCGCCGCCGACCGCGATCACCCGCTTGATGAGGTCCCGCTCGTCGGCCGAGGGCATCAGGCCGATGAAGGTCAGCGCCTGCTTGAGCTGCTTGATCCCGATGGGGTCCTCGGCGGTGGGGGCGGTCTCCTGGTGGAGCCAGTTCCCGGGGTCCTTGAAGACCACGACGTCCCCGCGCTGCGGCTTCGAGCCGAACCACGGGGTGAGCTTGTCGACGAGCACCCGGTCCTGGATCCGGATCGTCTGCTCCATGGAGCCGGACGGGATGACGAAGGCCTGGACGAGGAAGGTCTTGAGCACGAGCGCGATCAGTACGGCGACGCCGACGAGGATGGGGATCTCGCGGAGCGCGGAGCGCTGCCGGCGCCGCTTGACCTTCCGGGCCAGCCTGCGGCGTTCGGCGCGGCCGGGGGGCGGTGCCTGCGTCGCCCCGCCCGTCTCGGTGCCGGCCCGGCGGCCGCGGCTACCCATGTCCGCTCCCCCGAGGTCCGAAGGGGTGTCCGCCGGCGGGGGGCGCCGGTACGGAGTCGTACGCGTCGGTCTCGGCGACCGTGCTCCAGCGGCCGAAGGGCCAGACGATCCAGTCGGCGCGGCCGACGACCCGGTCGACGGGGACCACGCCGCCGCCGGGGCTGCCGAGGTGGTCGCGGGAGTCGCTGGACTGGCTGCGGTGGTCGCCCATCACCCAGAGGGTGCCCGGGGGGACGACGATGTCGAAGGGGACGTCGGAGGGCCGGTCGCCGGGGGTGAGGTACGGCTCCTGGACGCGGCTTCCGTTGACGGTGACGCGGCCGTCCTTGTCGCAGCAGACGACGCGGTCGCCGCCGACGCCGACGACCCGCTTCACGAAGTCGGTCTCGTCGGGCGGCGCGAGCCCGAGGGCGGCCGCCGCGTCGTGCAGCAGTCCGGTGACGGGGTTGCCCGCGGGTCCCTCCTGGACGAAGGATCCGGTGCCGTCGAAGACGACGACGTCACCCCGGCGCGGCTCGCTGCCGAAACGGTACGCCAGTTTGTTGACGAGGATCCGGTCCCCGACCTGGAGGGTGGGCTCCATGGAGCCGCTGGGGATCAGGAACGGCTGGGCGACGAAGTGGCTGAGCAGCAGCAGGAAGACCACGCAGGCCGCGCCGACCAGGCCCGTCCTGCGCCAGGAGGGACCGGAGTGCCCGGAAACGCGCACGGAGCGCGACCCGTCGTCCGCGGCGGGATCCACTGGGGGATCCGCCGGGGAAGAGGGGTCGCGCTCCGTGTGCTGTGCTTCGGTGTCCATCGGGGGGTGAGCCTATCCGGCCCGCCTGTACGTGGAGCGTGAAGCCTCGCTCGAGCGGTGAGCCGAAGCTCAGCGGTCGCGCTTCTCCTTGATCTTGGCGGCCTTGCCGCGCAGCTCACGGAGGTAGTAGAGCTTGGCGCGACGGACGTCACCGCGGGTCACGACCTCGATCTTCTCGAAGATCGGGCTGTTCACCGGGAAGGTGCGCTCGACGCCGACGGAGAACGAGACCTTGCGGACGGTGAAGGTCTCGGAGACGCCGGAGCCCTGGCGGCGGATGACGACGCCCTTGAACTGCTGGATACGGGAGCGGTTGCCCTCGATGACGCGCACGTGGACGTTCACGGTGTCGCCGGGACGGAAGGCGGGCAGGTCGGAGCGGAGCGAAGCCGCGTTCACCTGGTCGAGCAGGGAGGCCATGGAGGTCTCTTTCCTCGCCGATGCCACAGGCCATCAGCGGTGACGTACGAATCGATGGAGACGCCGTCCGGTCGATGGCGGGCGGCTCCCCCTGTGGCAGGGGCGCGCGCCGGACGGACGGCAGTCGCCTATTCTTCCACGCCCTCGACCCTGCGCCAAAATCGGCCGCCGGGCTCGGGGGCCCAGCCGAGGATCGAGAGGGTCTCGCGGTCCTTCTTGTCGAAGGCGGCGGGGTCGCAGCGCTCGATGAGGTCGGGCCGGTGGGCGGCGGTGCGGCGGAAGGCCTCGTCGCGGCGCCAGCGGGCGATCTTGCCGTGGTGGCCACTGACCAGCACGTCGGGGATGGCGCGGCCGCGCCACTCCGGGGGCTTGGTGTAGACGGGGCCTTCGAGCAGGTTGGCCATGGCGCCGGGGGCGAAGGAGTCGTCGCGGTGCGACTCGGCGTTGCCGAGGACGCCGGGGAGGAGCCGGGCGACGGCCTCGGTGATCACCAGGACGGCGGCCTCGCCGCCGGCGAGCACGTAGTCGCCGATGGAGACCTCGTAGACCGGGATCCGGGTGGCGTACTCGTCCATCACGCGGCGGTCGATGCCCTCGTAGCGGGCCGGGGTGAAGATCAGCCAGGGCCGCTCGGAGAGCTCGACGGCGAGTTCCTGGGTGAAGGGGCGGCCGCTGGGGGTGGGGACGACGAGGACGGGGCCGTGGGCTCCGTGCTCGTACCCGTCGGCGAGGGTCTGGTCGAGGGCCTCGCCCCAGGGCTCGGTCTTCATGACCATGCCGGGACCGCCGCCGTAGGGGGTGTCGTCGACGGTGTTGTGCCGGTCGTGGGTCCACTGCCGCAGGTCGTGGACGTGGACGTCGAGCTGTCCGCGCGCGCGTGCCTTGCCGACGAGGGAGACGTTCAGCGGTTCGAGGTACTCGGGGAAGATCGTGACGACGTCGAGCCTCATGCGCCGTCACCCTTCCCGGCCGTCTCCTCGGCGTCTCCGTCCGTCTCCTCGCCGTCTTCGTCCGCCTCCTCGGCGTCGCGGGCGGAGGCGATCTCGGCGCGGTCGTCGATGAGGCCGGGCGGCGGGTCGATGAGGGCCCGCTGGTTCTCCAGGTCGATCTCGGTGACGATCTGCTCGACGAAGGGGATCATCAGCTCGGTGCCGTCGGGGCGCTCGACGATGAACAGGTCCTGCGAGGGCAGGTGGGAGATCTCGGTGATCACGCCGATGACGGTGCCGTCGGCGAGGACCACGTCGAGGTCGACGAGCTGGTGGTCGTAGTACTCGTCCTCCTCCTCGGGCAGTTCCTCGGGGTCGACCTCGGCGATGAGGAGGGTGTTGCGGAGCGCTTCGGCGGCGGTGCGGTCGCGGACGCCCTCGAAGCGCAGCAGCAGCCGGCCGCTGTGCACCTTGCCGGACTCGATGGTCAGCGGTCCGGTGGAGGCCGGGTCGGTGAGCAGGACGGCGCCGGGGGCGAGCCGCAGTTCGGGCTCGTCGGTGCGCACCTCCACGGTGACGTCGCCCTTGATCCCGTGGGCGCGGCCGATCCGCGCGACTACCAACTGCACTGGTGAACTCTTCCTGTCGTACGGCAACGGGCCGGGGTGGGCGGTCTGCCCTCCCCGGCCCGTGCCGGTGTCAAACTTTCAGCGGACCTGGTCCACGTCGACGAGGTCGACACGGATGCCACGACCGCCGATGGCGCCCACGACGGTACGCAGCGCACGCGCGGTGCGGCCGTTGCGGCCGATCACCTTGCCGAGGTCGTCGGGGTGGACCCGGACCTCCAGCACGCGGCCGCGGCGCAGGTTGCGCGAGGCGACCTGCACGTCGTCGGGGTTGTCGACGATGCCCTTCACGAGGTGCTCGAGAGCCTCCTCGAGCATGATCAGGCCTCGGTGGTGGACTCGGCCTCGGCCTCGTCCGCCTTCGCCTTCTTGGCCTTCGGGGTGATGGCCTCGCCCTTGTCCTCAGCGCCCTCGAGAGCCTTGGCGAACTCGTCGAAGGTGGCGCGCTTCTCTTCCTTGGTCGCCGGGACGAGCAGCGGCTTCTCCGGGGCGGGGAGGCCCTTGTGCTTCTGCCAGTCGCCGGTGAGCTTCAGGATGGCGAGGACGGGCTCGGTCGGCTGGGCGCCGACGGAGAGCCAGTACTGCGCACGCTCGGAGTCGACCTCGATACGCGACGGGTTGTACGTCGGGTGGTAGAGGCCGATCTCCTCGATCGCGCGGCCGTCACGGCGGGTGCGCGAGTCGGCGACGACGATGCGGTAGTGCGGCTGGCGAATCTTGCCGAGGCGCTTGAGCTTGATCTTGACTGCCACTGGAGTGGTGTCTCCTGGTCTTGACGTGGTGGGGCACTTGAGATGCCACGTGGGGTTGCGGTACTCGGGTGCCCGATGGACGCGTCAGCCGGAGGAGAGAGGGGTCCTGTGCGACTGTCGAGTACAGCTGACCATTGTGCCACACGCCGCCAGGTCAGCCGGCGGCGCCCACCGTCTCGGGGATCCGGAACGGCTTGCCGCAGCCTCCGCACACGATCGGGGCCTGGGCGAGCACCGAGGGGACCACGCGGACGTTGCGTCCGCAGTCGCAGACGGCCTTGACGCGGACGCCGCCGCCCGAGGAGCCGTGCCGGGCGGCCGGTCCGCGGAAGGTGCGCTTGGTGTCGGCGGCCGTGGCGACGGTGTGGGCCTTGAGGGCGCGCTGGAGCCGCTCGATGGTGGGCCGGTAGCGCCGCTTCGCCTCGGGGTTGAGCGTGACCAGGGAGAAGCCGCTGCTGGCGTGCGGCTCCTCGGGATGGTCGAGGCCCATCTCCTCGGCGATCGCGAGGAATCTGCGGTTGTGGTAGCGGCCGGCGCGGGAGGTGTCACGGACACCCCGGGCGGCGGCGATGCCGTGGACTGCCTCGTGGAGCAGTCGCTCGAAGGAGAGTTCGGCGCCACAGGCGGACGAGGACTCTCCGATCAGGGACTCGGGCGCGGCGAGGTCCGGCAGCTCGGGGTGGTGCCGCTGAATGTCGGCCCACGCCTGCGCCAGCTCTGCGGCGAGAACAGGTGGTGTCGTGCTCACGTCGGGTACAACGAGCCGGATCCCCTCCGGGTTCCATTCCGGGGCAACTCAAATATTTTGCACGTACCCGTCAGTCGGTACCCAGGCGTCCACAGCTGGTGCACAGGGCGCATACGCCCCGGCGCGCGGTCATGTCACGCGCGCCGAGGCCGTGTGGGAGGGGACACTACCGGGCCGGTGCCCGAGTTCGGGCACCGGCCCCCCTCCCCCGCCTCCGCCCCGCCGGCCCCCGCCCCGAAGGCCTGGCCCGAACTCGTCGCCGGTCGTCCTGCCCGAGCACTGGACGCCGGACGCGAAGCGCAGTTCCCTGGCTACGGGGGGCTGTCGTCCGGCACGGATTGGGGCCTGATCCATGACACCTACGCTCGTCCCGCACCACCCCGCGCGCGACTGGGCCGAGATCCAGGAACGGATGCTCGTCCCGCTCTACGAGGCGGTCCACGAACGCCTCGGCGTGGGCCCCGGCACCCGCCTGCTCGGCCTGGACTGCGGCACCGGTCTCGCCCTGCTGATGGCGGCGGCCAGGGGCGCCTCGGCCGCCGGGGCGGAGGCGGACCACGCGCGCGGGGAGCTGGCCAGAACCCGGCTCCCCGACTCCGTGACGGTCACCCCCGACGTCCCCGAGGACGGTCCGTACGACGTGATCACCGCCTTCCACGCGGCCGACCGCACGGCCTTCGGGGCGGCCGACCTCACCCGGGCGGCCCAACCGGGCACGGCGGTGGTGCTGGCCGGCTGGGGGCCGCCGGAGCGGTGCGCGACGGAGCCGTTGCTGCGGCTCGCGGACCGGCTGGCCGACCGCCGCCCCTCCCCCCGTACCGACCTGGGCGCGCTCGCCGTCCGGGCCGGGCTGCGGCCGGTCGGCGCGGGCCGGGTCGCCTGCCCCTTCGGGTACGCGGACGAGGCCAGCGCGGTGCGCGGCCTGCTCTCCACCGGCGCCTTCGACGCGGCCGTGCGGGCGACCGACCCCTCGCAGGTGGAGAAGGAGATCGAGGAGGCCCTGGCCCCGTACCGGCGGGCCGACGGCACGGTGTGGATGCCGAACGTCTTCCGTTACGTGGTCGCGCGCGTGGCGTAGGGCGTGCCGCTCAAGCGGGCGGCGGTTCCGGGTTGGGGCCGACGCCCGGCTCGGGGGCGTTCGGGTCGGGGCGCTCGACGCCCGCGGCGCGGTAGGCCGCTTCCTCCTCCAGGGTCTCGTTGGCGAGGAGGGCGGCGGAGAGGGCGTCGAGCTTGTCCCGGTGTTCGTTCAGGAGCCGTACGGCGTCCTCGTAGCACTCGTCGACGATCCGGCGCATCTCGGCGTCGACCGTGTCGAGGGTGGCGGGGGCGGCGGAGAGGCCGTACGCCTGCTGGGCGTCGCCGGGGATGGCGGTGAGCCGGCCGACGGTCTCGCTCATGCCCCAGCGGCCGACCATGCCCCGGGCGATGCTGGTGACCTGTTCGAGGTCGCTCTCGGCGCCGGTGGTGATGACGCCGAAGACGACCCGCTCGGCCGCCATGCCGCCGAGGGCGCCGATGATCCGGCCGCGCAGGTACTCCTCGGTGTAGGCGTACTTGTCGGCGTCGGGGGTGGAGAGGGTGACGCCGAGGGCGCGGCCGCGGGGCACGATGGTGATCTTGCGGACCGGGTCCGCGCCGGGCTGGAGCATGCCGAGCAGGGCGTGGCCGCTCTCGTGGTACGCGGTGCGGCGGCGTTCCTCCTCGGGCATGACGAGCGGGCGTTCGGCGCCGAGCTGGACCTTCTCCAGGGCGTCGGAGAGGTCGGACTGGGTGACGGACCGCTGTTCGCGCTTGACGGCGAGGAGGGCGGCCTCGTTGGCGAGGTTGGCGAGTTCGGCGCCGGTCATGCCGGGGGTGGTGCGGGCGACCTGCTCCAGGTCGACGTCCTTGGCGAGCGGGATCTGCCGGGTGTGGATCCTGAGGATGGCCTCGCGGCCGCCGCGGTCGGGCGGGTTGACGTGGACGATCCGGTCGAAGCGGCCGGGGCGGGTGAGGGCGGGGTCGAGGACGTCGGCCCGGTTGGTGGCGGCGAGGACGATGACGCCCTCGGAGCCGGTGAAGCCGTCCATCTCGGTGAGGATCTGGTTGAGCGTCTGCTCGCGCTCGTCGTGGCCGCCCATGCCGGAGCCGCCGCCGCGGGCCCGTCCGATGGTGTCGATCTCGTCGATGAAGATGATCGCGGGGGCGACCTTGCGGGCCTCGGCGAAGAGCTCGCGGACCCGGGAGGCGCCGACGCCGACGATCATCTCGATGAACTCGGAGGCGGAGGCGGAGAAGAAGGGCACCCCGGCCTCGCCCGCGACGGCCCGCGCGAGGAGCGTCTTGCCGGTGCCGGGAGGGCCGGCGAGGAGGACGCCGCGGGGCATCTTGGCGCCCATCTCGCGGTAGGCCTGCGGGTTCTTCAGGAAGTCGACGACGTCGTTGAGCTCGCCCTCGACCTCGTCGATGCCGGCGACGTCGGCGAAGGTGGTCCGCTTGCCGCCCTCCACCTCGACGGGTTTCGGCGGCTGCTTGCGGCCGAGCATCCCGCCGGCCCCGCCCATGCCGGCGCTCATCCGGCGGGCGATGAGGACCCAGAGGAGGACGAGGAGCAGCATCGGGGCGAGCGAGATCAGTAGATTGGCGAGGAAGGAACGTTCCTGCACCACGGGCTCGGCGGTGACGACGACCTTCTGCTGGGTGAGCTGCGCCCACAGGTCGTCGTCGGCGAAGGCGGGCCGCTGGGTCTGGAACTTGGTGTAGTCGCCCTTGCCGTCGGGCACGGGCTGCTTCTCCTTCAGCTGCCCCTGGATGGCGTCGCCCTTGGAGTAGATCTTGGTGACGTTCCCGGCGGCGACCTGCTTGTCGAACTCGGTGTACGAGATCGTCGGCCCGTCCCCCTCGTTGAAGAACGACAGCACGAGGTTGGCGATCAGGTACACGACGAGGGCGGTGAGGACGAGGCTGCCCCAGCCCCCCGGCATCCGCTTCTTCGGCGACGGAGGCGGCGGAGCCCCTTCCGAGCGCCAGGGCTGGTCGGTCCGGTCGCGCGGGGGTACGGGGTTGGCCACTGGGCTCTCCTCGGGGCGGCAGTGGCCTCAGTATCGAAGACCGCGCCCAAGGCGGCATTCCGGATGGGCCGGGCGGGCGAAGAAGGGCCCGGGGCGGTTTCGTCGATGCGATAC
>NZ_JBHTST010000002.1:139797-146424 GCF_042794995.1 Streptomyces sp. NPDC056503 | reverse complement strand
CCCCGCGGGGCGTCCTCGCCGCCCTCGCCGCGGTCCTCGCGCTCATCGCCCTCGTCGAACTGCTCACCCTGATCGGCACGGGGGTGCGCGACCGGGCGCGCGACCTGCTCGCGCTCCGCGCCATCGGTCTGACCCCCCGCCAGATCGGCGCCGTCGTCGTCAGCGCCGCCGCGCTCACCGCCCTGGCGGCCGCGGTCCTCGGCACGGCCGTGGGCGCGGCCCTCGGCCACCGCCTGGTCGACGCCGAGGCCGCCGCCACCGGCCTCGGCGCCGGCGTGGCCCGGCTCCCGGACCCGGGGCTCCTCGCCGCCCTGGTCCTCGCCGTCACCACCACCGGCGCCGTCGCCGCCCTGGCCCCCGCCGTCCGCACGGCCCGCCGCCGCCTCGTCGACTCGCCCGGCGAGACGCTCCAGGCGCGTTGACCCGCGGGGACCCGGTCAGGGGCGCAGGATCAGCCGGATCGGGTCGCCGGTCTTGCTCTCCAGCCGCTCCACCGCCTCGGCGGCCCGGGCCAGGGGCAGCTCGCCGCTGATCGATGCGGAGAAGTCCAGCCGGCCGTGTCCGAGGAGGGTGAGCAGCTGGGGCAGGGCGACCGGCATGTCGGAGCCGTAGTGGCCGAGGATCTGCTGCTGGAGGTAGCTGAAGCGGGTGCCGTCGGAGACGGTGAGCGGCCGGTCCGTGAGGCCCACCAGGACCAGGCGGCCCTTGGGCGCGAGGACCGACAGCGCCTGCGCGCGGACGGCCGGCACCCCCGCGAAGTCGAAGGCCGCCGCGAGGCCCGCCCCGCCGGTCGCGGCGCCGATCCGCTCGCCCAGCGCCGGGTCGGCGGGGTCGAGCGCCAGGTCCGCGCCGCGGGCGAGGGCGCGCTCGCGGGCCGTGGGGTTGGGGTCGACCACGATGACCGGGCACGCGCCGACGGCCCGCAGCAGCTGGACGGCGTGGACGCCGAGTCCGCCCGCGCCCCAGACGCCGACGGCTTCGGCGGGCCGGACGGCCCCGGTGACGGTGATGGCGCCCCAGGGGGTGGAGACCGCGTCCGGGATGATCGCCCCCTGGTCGAAGGGGATCGCGTCGGGCAGTTCGGTGAGGGCGTCCTCGGCGGAGAGCGCGTACTCGGCCCATCCGCCGTCGTAGTCGACGCCGCGGGTGTAGGTGACGCCGTCGCGGACCTCGCCCGCGTACAGCACGACGCGCTGTCCGGGGGTCCAGCGGGTGACGCCGGGGCCGGTCTCGGCGATGGTGCCGGACACCTCGTGGCCCAGGGTGACCGTGTCGCCGGGCAGCAGCAGCGGGGTGAGGGTGCCGTCGATCAGGTGGACGTCCGACAGGCAGACGCCGGCGGCCTCCACCTTCACGAGCACCTGGCCGGGCCCCGGCGCGGGCTTCGCCACCTCCTCGATCCGCAGGGTGCGGCTGGGGACGTGCAGCCGGGCGGCGAGCATCTGCTCCATGACGTGACCTCCTTGACACGGCGGCGACCCGGGACCGTGAGGGCCGTAACGCAAGTCGCCTTGCGTTGAACGGTACGTCCGCCTCCGGACGTAAAGCAAGTGGACCTGCGTTAGGCTCCGGGCATGGCCCCCGACGACCAGCCCGCACCGCCCCTGCGCCGGCGCGGCGCCCGCATGCGCTCCGCCGTCCTCGCCGCCACCGTCGACGTCCTCGCGGAGCACGGCCTCGCCGGCACCACCGTCGGCGCCGTCGCCCGCGCCGCGGGCGTCCACGAGACCTCCGTCTACCGACGCTGGAAGACCCGCGAGAACCTCATCCTGGAAGCCCTGGCCGAACAGGCCGACGCGGCGGTCCCCCTCCCGGACACCGGCCGGATCCGCGACGACCTCGTCACCTACTTCGGCGCCCTCGCACGCCTCCTCGCGACCCCCCAGGGCCAGGCCCTGCTCCGCCTCAGCGCCGAACACGACGACACCCTGCCGGACCGCCGCCTCGCCTACTGGTCCGACCGCCTCGACCGCGGCGCCGTCATGGTCCGCCGGGCCGTCGACCGCGGCGAGCTCCCCCCGCACACCGACCCCGGCCTCGTCATCGAGGCCCTCGGCGGCCCCCTCCTCACCCGCGCCCTCATCAGCGGCGCCCCCCTCGACGAGGACCTCGCCACCCGCCTCGTCGACCTCGTCCTCGGCGGCGCGGCCGCCCCGAAACCGGGTGCCTGAACGGCCACCCCGCTGGTGTACTGCTCCGATGACCGAGACACCGACCGCCGTACGGGACTCGCTGCACGGGCTCGCCTTCGGTGACGCCTTCGGCGACCGCTGGTTCCGCATCCTCCGCCGGCACGGCGAGGCGCCCCTCGTGGCCCGCACCCTGCCCGCGGAGGAGCCGTGGCGGTGGACCGACGACACCGCCCAGGCCCTCGTCCTCGTACGGGAACTCGCCGACGGCTCCGGCACCGTCGACCAGGACCGCCTCGCCCGCGCCCTCGCGACCGCCTACGCCGACGACACCCACCGCGGCTACGGCGCCTCCATGCACGACGTGCTCCGCCGGATCGGGGCCGGCGAGCCCTGGCGGGACGTCGTCGCCGGACAGTTCGGCGGGCAGGGCTCCTGGGGCAACGGCGCGGCCATGCGCGCCGCCCCGCTCGGCGCCTGGCACGCCGGCGACCTCGACACCGCCGCGGAGCAGGCCGCCGGCCAGGCCGTCGTCTCCCACCACCACCCCGAGGCGGTCGCCGGCGCCGTGGCCGTCGCCCTCGCCGCCGCGCTGGCGACCCGCAGCCGGGGCGGCCCCGCGCCCACCCGCCCCGACCTGCTCCGGGCCGTCGCCGACCGCCTCCCGGAGAGCGACGTCCGGTCCGGCCTGCGGATCGCCGCCCGCCTGCCCGGTCGCACCTCGGTCCGGCACGCCGCCCGGGTCCTCGGCTCCGGCTACCGCATGTCGGGCCCCGACACCGTCCCGTACGCCCTCTGGTGCGCGGCCGGACGCCTCGACGACCTGCACGAGGGCCTCTGGACCACCGTCGGGGGCCGCGGCGACATCGACACCACCTGCGCCATCGCCGGCGGGGTGATCGCCGCCCGCACCGGCGTCGCCGCCCTCCCCGCCGCCTGGCACACGGCCCGCGAGCCGCTCCCGCCGCTCCCCGGCGCGGACCACGAGGGCGCCCCCGCCTTCGGACGGCGCGACGAGGCGGGGATCGAGGCGGCGACCGAGGCGGCGACCGAAGCGTCCTGATCCCGGGAGCGTCAGCCGTCCGTGGCCCCCGAGGCCCCTGAGCCCCCCGAGTCCTCCGAGGCCCCCAGGGCCCCCGAGCCCTCCGCGGGGCCGGGGACCTCACCCGTACGACTCCGGACCTCGCGCAGCGCCGTGTACACGGACCACACCACCGACACCAGAGGCACCGCCACCACCGCCCCGACGATGCCGGCCGCGATCGACCCCGCCACCACCGAGATCGCCACCACCAGCGGGTGGAGCCGTACCGCCCAGCTCATCACCAGAGGGTGCAGCACATGCCCCTCGATCTGCCCGATCACGACGATCAGCGCCACGACGAGCCCCGCCACCAGCGGTCCCTTCGACGCCAGGGCCACCACCGCCGCCACCGCCAGCGCGATCGGCGAACCGATCAGCGGCACGAAGGCCGCCGCGAACTCCAGCAGCGCCAGCGGCACCGCGAGCGGCACGCCGAGCAGCCACAACGCCACCCCGACGAGGAGCGCGTTGACGGCGGCGACCAGCACGATCCCGTGGGTGTACCCCGTGAACGTCCGCCACGCCGCCCGGCCGCCCACCGCCACCCGCTCCCGCACCGACCCCGGCAGCTGCTCCTGGAACCACACCCATTGGCGGTCGCCCGAGTGGATGAAGAACACCGACGCGAACACCGCGAGGGCCAGCGTCGTCAGCACCGCCACCACATGGTGCGCGCCGCTCACCGCCTCGCCGACCAACGCGGCACGGTGGCTGGACAGGAACTGCCCGGTCCTCGCCTCCAGGTCCGTCAGCGCTTCGGGGTGCACGTGGAACGGCGGCGCCTCCAGCCACCGCTGGATGCGGTCGACACCGTTCCGGAACTCCCGCACGAGCGTCGTCCGCTCACCCGCCACCGCCTCCCCGACCAGCGCCAACACCCCCAGGAACAGGGCGAGTCCGCCGAGCAGCGTGAGGGCCACCGCGAGCGGACGGGGCAGACCGCGGGCGACGACGTCCGCGACCGGACGCAGCAGCGCGGTGACGACGAGGCCGAGGAAGAGGGCCACCCCGATCTCGTGGAACCGGCCGAGGAGGGCGAACACGGCGTAGACGAGGAGACCGACGACGAGCAGCCGCCACGCGTACGCGGCGACCGTGCGGAGGAAGGGGGCCACCTGGGAGACCCCTGCTGACTGCGGCTGCATGGCCGACGGCTACCACCGCGCCGCGCCCCTTCCCGCGCCGCCGCACCGAGTCCGTTCGACCTTCACCCGCCCAGCGGCGGACCAAGATCGATAGTATTGTCCGCAATGTACGACCGTGCTCGATGACCGGAGGCCGTCATGAAGGACTTCAAGTACGAGCGGAAGCGCTCGCTCTCCCGTGCGGACGCCGCCGACCAGCTGTCCGCCCTCGCCGCCGCGCTCCGGAAGGGAGGTGAGGCCGAACTCGTACTGGGCGGGGGCGTCCTGAACCTCCGGATCCCCGAGGACCTGGCGGGCGAGATCGAGCTGTCGGTCGAGGACGGCGAGATCGAGATCGAGGTCGAGCTCAAGTGGCCCATCCGGGGCGCGGTGAGCTCGAAGTCGAAGGAGAAGGAGAAGTCGAAGGCGGAGAGCGGGAAGCCGGCTCCCGGGAAGAAGCCCGCTCCCGGGAAGAAGGCGGCTCCGGCGAAGAAGTCCGCCCCGGAGAAGCCCTCGGCGAAGAAGGCTTCCGAGAAGGCCCCCGCGAAGAAGGCCCCCGCGAAGAAAGCGGTCGTGAAGAACGCGGTCGTGAAGAAGCCCGCCGCCAAGAAGGCCCCCGCCAAGACCGGCCCGGCCAAGAAGGCTCCCGCCAAGAAGGCTCCCGCCAAGAAGGACGCCGTGAAGAAGGCCCCCGCCAAGCGGTCGTGACCGCGACGCGGGGGCCGAGCCGCACGGGCTGCGCGGGGATCAGCAGCCGACCGTGCCCCTGCGCAGGGCGTGGCCGCCGGTGTTGGAGTCGTCGGACCAGTAGACGGGCTTGCTGCCGGCCACGCACTCGTCGGCGGCGGCGAGGGCGAAGCCCTCGTTGTTGTAGTCGGGCATGCCGGTGGGCCGGGCGTACGTGGCGCTGACGGCGAAGGCGCCGGTGGCGGCGTCGACCTTCAGCGTCCGGTGCCGGCCGCCGCAGGTGTCGTCGCAGACGGCCCACAGCCGGGACGCCTGGGGCTCCCACTGGACCTCCATGACGCCCGCCATCCCGGTGGTGATCGAGGCGACGCGCGTGAAGGCGCCCGAGTCCTGGAGCACGTACCCGTGGATCGCCCCGGTCCCCTCGACGCCGACGAAGAAGACGCCGCCGCCGTGGGCGCCGTAACCGGCCGGGGCGTAGGCGGCGCCGGTCGAGGCGTCCTTGAAGCCGGCGGCGGTGAGGGAGGCGTCGGGGATCCAGGTGACGGCCTCGAAGCCGGCGTTGGAGCCGGTCGACGGCAGGTCGGAGGTGAGGTTCCACTCGCGGGTGGCGGTCAGCGTGGAGCCCGTGCCGGCGACGTCGTACCGCAGCACGGACAGGCGGCTGGTGCCGGACGCGTCGCCGTTCCGCTCGCTCGCGACGAAGACGCCGCCCGCCGCGCCCGCGCCGGTGACCGTCACGCCCTCGCTGTCGGGCGCGCCGGAGCCACCGGGGAAACGCAGGGTCTTGCCGGAGGACCAGCCGCCGCCCGTGTCCGGCGTCCAGCCGCCGGAGCCGTCCCGGACCAGCCGCCACAGCTTCCCGCTGTTCTGCGCGGCCCAGAGGACGTCGCCCTCCTGGTGGAGCCCGCTCAGGTCGCCGCCGAAGACGTTCGCCGCGTCCGCCGTGGTCACCGCGCCGCCACCGGGCCAGGCCACCTGACCCGCGCCGCCGTCGGTGCCGCCGCAGCTGTTGGCCGCGCCGAGCGTGACGGCCGCCGCCTTGAACGCCCCGGTGCCGTCGGGGCAGCGGGACCAGGACGGCGAGGAGTGGCCGCTCCAGGAGTGGCTGTCGACCAGCGTGCTGCCGTCGGGCAGGTAGAGACGCGCCTTGTCGCTGGAGCCGAGCCCGAACTTGCCGTGCACGTCGAAGGCGCGGAAGGCGCCCGGGGCGAGTGTCGTGCCCGCGGCGATGGTGTACTTCGAGCCGTTGTCGTCGTCCTTGAGGATCCAGCCGGAGACGTCGACGGTCGACGTGCCCTTGTTGTACAGCTCGATCGAGTCCTCGACGGACCCGGTCGTGACGACCTCGTTGACACGGATGTCGTCGGCGGGGGCGGCCTGCGCGGGCGCGGCGGTCAGCCCGCCGAGGACGAGCGCCGGTACGGCGGCGAGGGCGAGGGTCAGATCACGGCGCCGGCGGCGTGCACGCGAAACGGTCACGGAAGTCCGTCCTGGAGTTCGAGGGGCTGAGCGCCACGACGGTCGCGGCCGCACCCGAACACCATCCCTCCGCCCCGGGCTCCCTCCGTGAACACCAGCCGAACCCTTGCTTCCGTACCGC